>JALSQH010000079.1 GCA_026985515.1 bacterium | reverse complement strand
ACTGGCTGGAATTGAAATATAATTTCTTCATCCCGACGATGAAAGTGGTGGATAAACAAAGGATAGGAAAGAGGTACATAAGAAAACCTGAAACCAAAACTCCGTATATGAGGCTAATAGAAGATGAAAGTATACCGGAAGAAGTAAAAGAAAGACTGAAAAAGATGAAGAAAGAATTGAGTTTCAAGGAAGTAGAGGAAAGAATAGAAGAGATAAAAAAGAGGCTACACGAACACACCAAATGAGGCAAACTATAAAATGAAGGAACATATGGATAAAAAAGCAAGTAAAGTAAGATTTAATTTTGAGCAAAAGGGGATTTGACAGACCATGTTGTTGAGCATTTCCAGGGGGTGATTAACCAATCCATTGAAAAATGGTACTCACTTCCCGAAAATAGGGTATATCATACATCCTCTCGCTTGGCAAAGAATTATCGCAGTGGAATTCGCAAGGTGGAAGTATGGTTACCCCTGTTTTTAAAAGTGCCAATATTTCTTCCTAAGTTTCGCCATAAACAGCCAGAGATTGATTACCTGCAGAGATTATTTGGGATGATGGACTCATTTCTTGTTGCATTGATATATGCGTTATATGTATCAGGGATTTCTTACCGGAAGATTTCAGAGATTCTGAAATTATTGCGTTTAAATATTTCCCCGACTACAGTGAGCAATAAGCTGAGGAAGTTAGAAAGATTTATGAATGAATACTGGAGTAGGGACCTATCAGGGAAGGATTACAGGTATCTGATGGTGGATGGTATGTGGGTAAAGGATAGAGGGAGCATATCTGGCAGGAAAGTGGTTTTGTCAGCTGTGGGAGTTACAGAATCGGGGGAAAGAGAAGTGCTGGGTTACACAATCCAGAATAGCGAGAGTGAGGAATCATGGAGAGCTCTTTTTGAGAGTTTGATAGAGAGAGGAATTGATATGAAGAAGATTTCCCTGATAGTTGGAGATGGCAGCAGCGGTCTGAGGAAGTACCTGAAAAACATACCAGTGAAAATTCCTCTTCAGGTATGTGGATTTCACTATGGCGTTAATGTGCTTAAGGATGTGAAAAATAAGATCACCAAGCAACTGATGTTTAGTGATTACTTCTGGATAGTCAGGAGTAAAGATTTAGAAGGTTTGAATAGCAGAGAGGTGATAAAGAAGATAAAACTTAAAGTGGAAGTTGTGAGTGAGCAATGGGAATTGGCAGGGAGGAGGAACAGTTTGAAATTGAAAAGGGATTTTGACAAGGTGATAACAGTTTTCAGGGTGATAGAAGATCCGTCCAAAGCAAGGAAGCTTTTTACCAACAATGTGGTGGAAAGATATTTCAGGGACTATAAGCAGTTTCTCTATGAAAAAGCGAGCTTCAACGATGAGAAGTCAATAAATTACCTCACAGGTCTTGTGTTTTACGATATAAATCAGAGGCTGAGAAGGAAACCACCTCTATGGCACAAATAAAATTTTTGTGAACAAAACTTGACAGTACCCAAATCTCCCCCGTCAAATTACCCTTTCTGGCAACTCACGCTACATAAACCACTCTATTTCAAACCTTAAGCATCCCTCCTCATCCCCGTTCTTTACTTCCTTCTGGAGATAGAGTTCTCTAACCTTCAACTCTTCACCAACCCTGTATATCCAGCCTGTAACCCTCTCAGCAACAATGGAGGCATACTTCCGGTGACTGAAAGGCTTTCCCTTCAACCTGTAATTTATTTTCTTATGTCCACCTTCATCAATCACGATCTCACCTTCGGCATTTACATCTTAGAGGAAAAGTGATGTTGAAATCGCAAATACTTCTATCAACTGACCAGTGTTCTCAGGTGATGATAACCTTTTCTTAAACACATCAGGATAAGAGTTTACCACCGATTCCGCCGTAAATCTTCCCATCTCCACCCACAAATTACCATCCCTGTCAAACAACTTCTTCGTCACTTCATTCAGCTCAACGAAAATCTCCAGATCATACTGGCCACCCGGGAGAATTACACGATGTAACTGACTCGCAGACTTTTCAGATAAATTCTCAAGAATTCTTCTGAAAGCATCTTCACCAAATCTGGTTTCAATAAATCTTACAGTCTTTATAAGCGATACTCCCCGGACCTTCATCGACCGCCTTTAAAAAATAGCATAACTGTTCACAAATGACAAATACTTTCTGCTTCCAATCAGCAATTCATCCCTCATCAGAGGATTCCCCGGAATCATCACCATCACTCTTTAACTTTTCCAGGTACTCCCTTCCCTTCTCCGTTATCTCCCAGACACCCCTCTTACTACCTGCCCTGAGTAATCCCTCCTTTACCAGCGTGTGTCTGCACCATTTTGCAGAATTCTCCCACCTTACCTCTCCTGTTGAAAGCCTCTGGTAGTCATATTCATTAAGAATATCCCTCATCTTCTCACCCACAAGCTTCAACACTTCCTTAACCTCTCCCGAACCCCCAAGTTCAACGAGTGACGAGAGTATGGGAATCCTGTACTCCTCCTGGGGAGTCCTCAATCCCCTTTTTAACTTCCTTCTGAGTTTTTTAACACCATTCTTTCTTGACTTACTCCTCCCATTGAGGGAGATCCTGTAAACCTTCTTCTTCCACAACCTCTGAAGATCCACCACCTCCTGCCTGAAGTCAACTATCTCATTGGCAATATTCAAAAGTCTGCCCGCACGGTCAAACTGCTTTCCCAGATTGTATCCATCAATTCTCTCCTGCAGGGTGTCAACCACCTTTTCAATCTCTTCAAGCAAAAGTTCAAAAGCATCAAAAACTTCATTTGTAAGCATCTCTTCCTCCTCTTACAAATTTAAAATTCAGCAATCTTAACCAGGGGTTCTCCCCATCGGTTAACTTCAATAAAATCATAATTATGAATGTTGCAGTAATCCTTCAAAGCCTCTCTTCTGCAGATCTCATCAATCTCACCTTCAAAAATCTTCCTCTCCTCCGCTAGATACTCTGATAAACTTAAATACTCCCATCTTCCTCCTCTCCCGGCGGTGAAGATTTTTTGTTTTGTCTTGTGCCTCTTTCTCATCATTACCTCCCTTTTGTATTCACTATTAAAAAACAATAACTATGCCATGTGATTATCCTCAATAAAAGCCCTCTACAAACAATAAGTTAACATGCAAATATTAGTTTAACGAAAATATTTTTTAAAAATTTTTTACATCTCGAATTTTTTAACTCCCCCATACAAATTTCGGGTAAGTGCAGCTTTATATCCCAAAATTTTTGAGCAGGAAAAATAAAACTGATATAATTTCAACAAAAAGAGGGAAAGGAGGTTTTTTATGACAGAAAAAAGAGAAAACCTGACTCCTGAAGAGAAGGCAAAACTGGAAGAGAAATACAAAAAGGCAATGAATGAAGTTGACAAAAAGGATGTTGAATATGTGCTTGCCAAAACCATGGGGAAGGCAGATGAACTTCTTGATTCAGCTGTGGAGTGGATAAAGAAACTTGCAAAGCAGGTCACTTTGCTCTATCAACTTCTAAGGGACTGGTGGAATGGTGAGTATGAAACTCCCTGGTCAACCATTGCAGCAATAACAGCTGCTCTGCTTTACTTCATCAATCCATTTGATCTCATTCCAGACTTTCTTCCCGTTATAGGCTACATTGACGATGCAACAGTAATAGGAATTGCTCTGAGATTGATTCAGGATGATATAAGAAAATATGCACAGAAAAAAGGGATAGACTTGAAAGAATATGGACTTGAGTAAAAATTAAAAACAGATGAATAGAAAATCAACCTTCAAAACACGCATAATTGCCACACTGGGTCCCGCAACGGACAGCAAAAGGGTAATAAAGGAACTTGTCACTGAAGGTGTAAGAATTTTTCGCTTAAATTTCTCCCATGGTACACATCAGGAACACCTCAGAAGAATTCAGCGGATCAGAGAAATTGAAGAGGAGATGGATGTAACTCTAACAATCCTTCAGGACCTCAGCGGGCCAAAGATCAGAATAGGCACAGTCAAAGATGAACCTGTAATTCTCAAACGGGGCGATACCCTGATTCTCACCACTGAAGAGGGGGATGGAAGGGATCGTATCCAAGTGACCTACAAA
>JALSQH010000078.1 GCA_026985515.1 bacterium | reverse complement strand
CCCCTTCTTTTGTTTCACGTGAAACATCAGGTTAATATCTCAGGTTCGCCACTTCTGATTATAACCGTATCTTCCCATTTGACTGCCCCTTCTGGAAGCATGAGAGGAGAGTGGATAAAGGACATTACCATATTTTCTCTTATGGGGGTTCTCCTTGTTGCGGCGATGATGGTTGTCATCGGGAGTTCCTCAATTAAAAGTCCTGTTCCGTGGGTGTAACCCATTATGTAGTATTCGCCAAGTCCTGCTTCTTTGTAGATATTCTCTATTTCCTTCTCTATTTGAAGCATACTTGCCCCCGGCTTTGTCTTTTCAAGAGCTAATTTGTATGCTTTATCCATTGCCTCAATTGCCACTTTTGCTTTACCTTCCGGTTTGCCAACGAAGAAACTCCGGCTGTTGTTGACATAGTAGTACTCATAATCAACCCCCAGAACAATCGAGACGAATCTCCCCTCTTCAACTTTAAAATCTCTCAGTGGTTCTGCGTGAAGTCTTGGGTAGGCTGCAACATACACGAGGGGTTCTTCACACCCTTTTTTATATAAAAATCTGTATAATTCTCCCGCAATTTCTGTTTCACTTATTCCCGGTTTTATCAGTTCCTCTGCAAATTTCATGGCTTCCCTTGCAATTGCACCCGCCTTTCTGATCCTCTCTATTTCCCATTCGGTTTTCACCATTCTAAGATCCATGGTGTCAGCAAGAATATCAACCAGTTCAACTTTCGGGTTCAACATTTTGAACATGTTGTGGAAGAAAACAAAGGAATCTCTCTCCACACTGTCTTCCATACCTACCCTTTTTACATTGTGCTGTCTAATCCACTGGGTTACTATGAACATCAATTTTTCAACTCTGTTGTACTCTTCAATGTGTTCTATCCAGCTTTTTTTCTTAAAATACTCCTTCTCCCCCTTTGCAACAATGACAATGGGTTCTCCCTCTGCTGGAATAAGGAGAGAAGGTCTCAGCCATTTTGTGCCTGTAAAATAGATGAAGGATGAGAGTGTCCTGATGACTGCAAGGTCTATTTCTTTTTCCTTAAGTATTTTTTGAAATTTTTCAACACGTTCCATGAAAACTTCTCTATCCATGTTCAACTCCTTAATTTTGTTTTATTTTTATTCTACAGTGAGCCTTTTATCTATCAAGGGAAACTTTATTTGACAGAAGGAAAATTTTAAGTAAAGCTGTAAATGTTAGAATGAACAATCAAGGAGGAATTATGAAGTATCTAATTGCAGGTACTATGTTGTTTCTTGCCTCTCTGAGTCTCTACGGGAAGGAAATCACTCTAAAATTAACTGGTGGGGTAAGCGGTGGTCTTTTTTTATATGAAAATAGCATGACCCACTTCCTCACACCTTTCAAAATTAATAATCTTCTGGTGGTACTGAGTCTCTCAGATGAAAATGAGGGGTTTACACCCGGATTTGTTGCTGCCTTTGGTGGCACAATTACTCCTTCCCTTCTTGAATCCTCACACGACTTCCACCCTGAACCATCAATTCAGTATGCCTATTTTACTGCTGAAAAAGATGGTGTTAGTTTTGAGTTTGGAATTTTACCTCCCCTCTCTGGTTATGAGGATACTTACACTTTCAACAACAAAAATATTACCGTGGGTATCGTTGCTTCACAGCAGCCATTTAATGCAATAGGTGGCAGAATTAACTTCAGCAAGTTTGTTGATCTGTCGGTGGGCTTCTACAGAGATAGACTTGATCCAGAGGAGTATTGTTTGGGAAGAAAATGTCCATCGACGACATATGAAATAGTGATGGGAAAAAGAATAGAACCTTTCACTTTCACCCTTTACCATTATCATGTGAATAACATTAGAAGCCTCACCGGAATGGTTTTTGAACTGAAAAAGGATGCTCACTACTTTGCTTTCAACACCGATTACTGGAAGTGGGCCAATTCAAATGAATACTCTGTTGCTTCTGCACTATACTATTCCAGAATGGTGAAAGGGGGTTTTGAAATTCCTTTGAGGGTGGAGTATGTGTTCAGAAATGGTGATGTGTACATATTTGGACCTGCAAGGAAGAGAATTTTTAGTTTTACCATGACTCCCACTCTTCATATATCTGATTCCACATACCTGAGATTTGAAAGTGGTTATGTGATCTCAAGGAACAGCTTCGTTGTTGACTGTAAAAGAAGTTCGTCCCTGTATGAGTTTTCCATTGAGATTGGGTTTGTAAAGGAGTAATTACCTGAAGTTTCTCTTCAGGTAGCTGACCAGTATCTCTGCTGTTTCCTTTGGTTCTTCCATGTTTAACATGTGTCCTGCACTTTTTACAACCTTGAATTCCCCATCTGTAGCCAGATTGAATTCCTCCTCCATCACTTCAGGTGGGATTAACTGATCCTTTTCTCCTGCGATGAAGAGGGTTGGAAAGTTGAAATCCTTTATATTGTTTTTTCGATCTGCTCTGTCCCTCATTGCCTTTGTGGCTCCAATGAGGGTTTCTACAGGGGTGGAGAGAATCCATTCCTTTGCCTTCAAAACAAGCACAGGATTGTCGGTGTAGGTCTGGGGAGCAAATAATTTATTTAAATAAGCATCAACCACAGCTATCTGGCCCCTTGCCTTTATTTCTTCAATCAGTCTGTCCCTGTTCTTCTTCGCCTCAGGTGTGTCTGCGGCAGCCTTTGTTGCTATGAAAAAAGCTCCAAGAAATCTTTCTGGATGCCTCGCTGCAAGATCAAAGGTTATGTAACCACCCATAGACATTCCACCAATTATAGCTTTTTCAATATTCAGACTGTCAAGGACTTCGAGTATGTCGTCACCCATTCCCGATATTGATTCAGGTACACCATCCGATTCACCATGTCCCCGCAGGTCCACGCTGATTGCCATAAATCCCTCATTTACCACCGATGGAACCTGCTTATTCCACATCTCCTTCCTGAAGGGAAAACCATGAATGAAGACAACAGGTAAGCCTTCCCCGATTTTTTGAAACTTTATCATCTCCTTCCTCCTATGCATCTACGATTTTGATAAGATTGGTTGAGCCTGGTACACCTGCTGGTGCTCCAGCAAGGATCAAAACCTTATCTCCTTTTTTGAAGAGATTTTTTCTTATTCCAACTTCAATGGAGGTTTCAACCATCCTGTCTGTGGATTCAACCAGGGGAGTTAGGGTGGGAGTTACCCCCCAGAAAAGATTTACATAGTGGAGAGTTTCCCTGTCATAGGTGGCAGCAATAACAGGGACCCGGGGTCTGAAGTGTGAGAGAACTCTTGCCGTGGTTCCTGTGCGTGTGAATGCCACTATTGCCCTGATGTTTGTTTCCTCTGCAACCTTGCACGCCACGTGGCAGAGTGACTCCTGTATGGAGAATTTTGCTCTTACCCTGCACATCTCTTCGTGGGGATAGATCTTCTCAGCTTCAGTGATAATTTTTCTCATCATTCTAATGGTTTTCACAGGGTATTTTCCCACTGCCGTTTCTTCTGACAACATAAGGGCATCACTTCCATCAAGAACTGCGTTTGCCACATCTGTGGCTTCTGCCCTTGTGGGGGTGGGAAGATCAACCATGCTTTTGAGCATCTGAGTCGCTGTGATTACGATTTTTCCATGCATCCTCGCCTTTCTGATTAACTCTTTCTGAATTACGGGGATTCTGTATATTGGTATTTCAACCCCCAGGTCCCCCCGGGCAACCATAATCCCGTCAGAAACCTCCAGAATTGCGTCAATTTCTTTGAGAGCTTCAGGTTTTTCAATCTTTGCAATGATGGGTTTGCTGACACCTTTTTTTTCAAGAATTTCTCTCAGATCAAGAATGTCCCTGTGACTTCTCACAAATGATAGTGCTATGGCATCAACTCCATTTTCAATACCAAAGATAACATCTTCCCTGTCTTTTTCTGTGAGGGCAGGTGTGGAGAGGTGGGTGTTGGGAAGATTTACCCCCTTTCTGGAAGTGAGGGGTCCTCCCACGAGAACTTCCGTTACGACATCTCTTTTTCTAATATCTTTCACCACGAGTACAATGGCACCATCGTTTATGAGAATCTTTTCTCCCTTTCTCACCTCTTCCGGTAAGGTTTTGTAGGTCACATGGATACGATCCCTTCCGTCCCCC
>JALSQH010000077.1 GCA_026985515.1 bacterium | reverse complement strand
TTTCAATTTTCAACTTGATCTTGCACCCGTTACTGATTAATGGCGGGTGGAGTGTAAAGGTCAGGTTTTTCTCTGATTATTTCGTCCAGAAGCCTTGAAAGTTGCTGTTCCTGTCCCACAGACATCAGATGAACACCTTCTGCAAAATCTGCGATGCCATATATGAGATCCCTGGCAATTCTTATTCCCTCTTCTGCAGGATTGCTGCTTCGCTCAAGAATTTCTATGAGTTTGTCTGGGACCCTGACACCAGGTACCTTTGCATTTAAGAATCTTGCCATCCTGGCAGATTTTAGGAGGAGAATTCCCCCGAGTATGTAAATACCAAATTTCTTTGCTTCTCTGTAAAACTTCTCATATATGTCTAAATCATATACAGCCTGTGTCTGAATAAATTCCACACCAGCTTTGACCTTTTTTTCCAGCCTCAGAAGCTGCAGTTCCATATTGGCTGAACATGGATTTATAACTCCGCCTATAAAGTAATCTGTTTTACCATCAAGGGGATGATCGTTGAAATCATATCCGTTGTTCAGTTTCTGTATGAGGTGGATCAGCAGAAATGAATCAAGGTCAAATACTGGCTTTGCCTCAGGATGGTCACCCGCAGAAATATGGTCCCCCGTAAGTGCAAGAACATTTTTAACTCCAAGGGCATTTGCTCCCAGCAGTTCAGATTGAAGAGCCAGCCTGTTTCTGTCTCTGCATGTGATCTGCATCACTGGTTCCACCCCCTCCTGGAGCAAAATGAGGGAGGATGGCACAGGGCTCATTTTTACAATGGCTCTCTGGTTGTCTGTGACATTAACTGCTACAGCTTTGCCCCTGTATAATTTTGCCTTTTCTTTAAGTATATTTGAGTTAGTCCCCTTGGGTGGGGAGGCTTCGGCGGTGATCACAAACTTTCCACTTTGCAGATATTTCCTGAGGAGACTCATTTACAACCCCTTTAGGAAGAGTTTTGCAGGTTTCTTGTTTCTTGAATAATCTCTTGGTAAATGAAGATTCTTGAAAAGGGAAAGTTCCTTCCTTTCCCTCAATTTCTCATATATTTCTACCCAGACGCACTTCATATCTGGATTCACCTCGCAGTTTCCATTTTCAAGGACTCCGCCACATGGTCCATTCAACAGGCCCTTTGGGCATCTTGTTACGGGACATATTCCCGCAGTTTCATTTAATACGCAGTGACCACACATGGAACAGTATTCCAGAAATCTCCCATACCTCTGAATGGTGCCCAGAAAAATTGTATCCACCGCAGTAAATACAGGGATTTCCGTTGCACTGGCAACTGCCTGCACCCCTGCTCCACATGCCATCACTAAAATTGCCTCTGTTTCTTTTATCTCCTCTTTGTGAATTCTGAGTTCTTTCTTTATCAGGGGAATGTGGCATGTCTCTCTCGGGATCACCCATCCAGTTACTATTTTCCCCCTTTCTTCCAGCTTTTTTTTTATATCCATAACCTCTGGTTCTCCACCAGCATGAGCCACCGTGGCACATTCTCCGCACCCTATCAGGAAAATTCTTTTATAATTCTCAAGATGAGGAAGAATTTCCTCCAGAGGTTTAAGCTTGCTGACAATCATGGCAATAATTTACCAGAAAGCTAAAATTTTATCAATCCAGGGCCAATGGAGGGAAAATATTTAGCAATTCTTTAAAATCATCAATAACGTAATCCGGGCCAAGCTTTTTAAGTTCCTCAACATTTCCATAGCCGTATGTTACCAGGATGGAAAGAATCCCGCTATTTTTTGCGACTTTGATGTCGTTTAATCCATCTCCCACCATTGCACAGTTTTCTGCTGAAATATCAAGGGAGTCGAGAATAAACTTCACTGTTGCAGGATCAGGTTTTCTTACTGGAAGTGTGTCCTCTCCAACTATCAGCGTAAACATGTGGGAAAGTCCGAAGTAATTGAGAATTTTTGATGCAAGATTCTCCGGTTTATTTGTTAAAATTGCCAGTTCGTAGTTTCTGTTTTTTAATTCTGAAAGAGTGCTTCTGACACCCGGATAGAGTCTGGTGTATCTAACCGGATTTTTCTCGTATATTTCGAGGAACATTTTTCGCAACTCTTCAGGGTCACCTTCATATTCAGGAATGGATCTTTCCATAAGTTTTGCTACACCGTCACCAATGTAAGATGTGATTTCCTCAATCGATTTTTCCCTGAGTCCCAGCTGTTTTCTGAGAAGATTTGTTGCCTCTGCTATGTCTCTGTTTGTATCAGCAATTGTGCCATCAAAATCGAAAATAATTCCTCTCATTTTGCATCTCCTATGAAATTTTCTATTTCTGTCAGGAGTTGCAGTGAATCGCCTTTTATTATATTGCTGCTGGGGAGTGTGTCCAGTATTTTCCTGCCGTAGGATCTTGTCACTATTCTTCCATCAAGGATTATGATAATTCCCCTGTCTTTTCTGGTCCTTATTAATCGTCCCACACCCTGTTTGAGTTTCAACGATGCAGCCGGAACAGCATAGGAAAAAAAGGGGTTTTCTCCCTTTTCTTTTATAATCCTGGTTTTTGCCCTGTAAAGTGGATCTGTGGGAACGGGAAATGGAAGTCTTGTGATAACAACCATGGATAATTTTTCCCCTGCCACATCCACTCCTTCCCAGAAACTATCAGTACCAAAAAGCACTGCTTTTTTTCCGCCTTTGAACTTTTCAAGTAACTGACTCCGCGGAAACTGGCCCTGTTTCAGCAAAAGGAAATTTTCCTGATCAAGGATGGGGTAAATTTTGGCGTAGAAACTTTCAAGCATTGTGTAGGAAGTAAACAGAATGAAGCTTCTGCCTCTGCTTCTCCTGAGAGCTTCTATGAGAAAATCTGAAGCAACTACTGAGTAACCCGCTTCATCTGGTTCCGGGAGATCTGTGGGTATCAAAATCTTCATATTTGATTCATAATCAAAAGGGGAGGGTAGAATCATTTCAATGGTTCTCTCAACCTCTTCCAGTCCATTCCACTTTTTGAAGAAGTCAAAGCTGTTGTATACTGAGAACGTTGCAGAGGTGAGAATCGCTGAGGATAATTCACCAAAGTAGTTAAACAGTTCATTGTTAACCTCAACAGGCTGAATTTTGAATTTTACGCCTCCTGCCCCTTTTCTTCTGTTTGCCTCAACGATTGATAGCATATTTGCATCTTCAGTTTCAAAAAAATCATTCAGGGTTGATGCATATTCGTTTAATCTCAAACTCCTTGCTTTTATCTCAACACCTAATAGCGGGTCCACTTCCCTTACCTTACCAGCAATTTCATCTATTTTTTCTGCACATTTTGCCATCAAAGTTGATAGTTCAGAAGCCATTCCAATTACTCTGTTGAGATTCTTGACCACGGAGGGAAATTGTTCAGTTGTGAATGAGAATGAATCTTCTTTGAAGTTGATGGAGTTGTAGAAAAAGTTGAAGAATTCTTCAGCTGAAGAGAGAGTTTCGGATATTTTCAGAAGTGCCTCAGATGTTAGATCAGGCGGTACAAGGTTTGAGCTTTCCACAAGGAGTCCTGTGGAGTTTTTCTTCCCCTGAGGTTTGTAGAGTTTATTTATTGTTCTTTTCAGCCCCAGCAGAGAGAATGATTGTTCAAGTTGTGAACGAAATGCGTCCTCTATGTGGTGCGCCTCATCAAAGATAATTCTCCTGTAATCAGGAATAATTGCATTTTCTCGGGAAAATTTTTTTATGAAGTAGTCTGAGAAGGTGAGGTGGTGATTAACCACGACGATGTTGCTTTTAAGACTTTTTTCCTTGCTTCTGAAGTAGAAGCATCTGTCTGGATAGTATGGACATTTTTCCCTGAGACATGTTTCTCCGGAGGCTGAAATCTCCTCCCAGAGTTCTTCAGGGATGGAGAAGGGTAGATCTGAGATCACCCCTGTTTCTGTTGATGCAACCCACTCTTTAAGTATTCTGATTTTATCTGGTGTAAATCCTTCAGGGAAGAGTGAGGAGGGTTTCTGGATGAATCTCTCATATCTGAGTAAACAGAGGTAGTTGTTTCTCCCCTGAAGAATGGATATTTTCATTTTTCCCTTTTTCAGCTTTCTGTTCAGATAATCAAAATCTCTTACGATCTGTTCCTGGAGATGTTTTGTGTA
>JALSQH010000076.1 GCA_026985515.1 bacterium | reverse complement strand
TCCCACTAAGCTATCATTATTTCTGACAAAATAGACTCTGCCGCTTTTTTCGTCGTAAAAAATTCCCGATACATACCTACCAGTTTTGACTTTTCTTACCACAGAAAAATTTTCCATTGAAATTTCCCATATCTCCCCTTCTCCACCAGCTGATGCAAAAACCACCCCTGCCTCATCGTCACCATCAAGGCCATAGAAAAAATCCGCACCTGAAACCTCAGCGGAAAGCCTGTGTGAGTAGAGATCAAAAAATTGAATCTTTGTATCGCCTATTCCACCAGTTGTAACAACAATTTTCCTGTACTTCTCAGATACCCAGACATTCATGGGATATCTTGCTGTGAAGAAATTCTCACCGGCTGGTCTGATGAGAATCCCTGAAGGAGTCACTCCCTCAAAGGGGGACATTGCCGTGAATGTCACCTCAGAGGGTGAAGGGGGAATACACTCAGGGGATTGAGAATAAATTTCAGGATTCAACTTTTCCTCTGTGGCACACGACGCAAAGAGGAAAAATAACAGGAAAGGAAACCACCAGAATCTTTTCATTTACAACTTATGCTCTGAAATTAACTTTTCAACCCTCTCCTTGGTGGACCTTGCCACCAGAATTGCAGTTGAAACCTGCATCGCAAGTTCAAGTTTAGGTTCCCTCTTCAAAACAAACTTAACAAGCCCTCCCATGGTCTTTAAATCTGCATAAACTGAATAAAGAGCAATGGTCTTTTTACCATCCGGAGTGGGAATGAGTGTCCACTGCCCTTTATTGATCTTCATATCACCGGAAAGTATATTCCATACCATTATGTGGTTCTTCTCCTTCAACCAGTGTCTGAGGGTATACTTCACCTTAGTGGAAATAATGGAAAACTTGAACTTCAAAACAATTTTAACATCGTAAAAATTTCCTCTCTGTGCCACTATCTCTGTTTTATAGGTCTGCGGATAAAACTGAGGATAAGATTCAAAATCTGTTATCACTTTCCACACCTGTTCCGGAGTGGCATCAATAAGTATTCCCGCAGTAACATACTGTTCCTTCGCCCCCTTCTTATCATCAACAAAAACAAGTTCCTTGTTCTGCAACATCTTTTCAAGACTCGCAGGATCATACTGATTGAAATTCAGATCCGGATAGGAGGAAAGGGGAATAATTTTTTCGTCAGAAAAAAGAGGTGAAATAAGAAAAAAGATTAAAATGACTGGAACAAGTTTTCTCATTCCAATACCCTCCCTTCATTCGGAGGGATTCATCAAAAATCCCCCCTTCTTTTTTTCTCCCTGAATAATAACTCTTCTTCCCTCGATTGTCAACCTCCCCTCAGCAAAGAGTTTTATGGCAAGAGGATAAATTTTGTGCTCCTGCTCAAGGATTCTCAGTCTTACATCCTCCGCCGTATCGTCACTGTAAACGGGTACGGCAGCCTGAATTATTATTGGTCCTGTATCAGTTCCCTCATCAACAAAGTGTACCGTACAACCTGCTATCTTAACACCATACTCCCACTGCTTCTCCTGAACATTGATTCCGGGAAAGGCGGGTAAAAGTGCAGGATGAATGTTCATCAACCTCCCGTAATAGCGTCTGACAAAATGGGGAGAAAGAATCCTCATAAAACCTGCCAGAGCTACCAGATCAACTTCATACTTTTCCAGAACCTCAATTAACTCATCCTCAAACTCTTCTCTACTCTTACCCCTGTGAGAAATGTAGTACTCGGGAATTCCGGCTTTCCTCGCCCTTACTCTACCATATGCATCCTCCTTATTGGATATTACCACCACCACCTTTCCATCAATGTAACCCGAATTACAGGCATCAATAATTGCCTGAAGATTTGTACCACTTCCCGAAATCAGCACTCCTATTCTGATCATTTTTCTCCCTCAATTATCACTTTTCTTCCCTTCCCCTCTTCGCTCTTTATTTCTCCAATGATATAAGCTTTTTCTCCCAGAGTGGTAAGAGATTCAACAATTTGATCAGCATCATTTCTGCTGACCACAAGGATCATCCCTATCCCCATATTGAATGTTCTCCACATCTCCTCTTCTGGTATGTTTCCCTCTCTCTGAATTATTTTGAAAATTGGGAGCACTTCCCAGCTTCTCTTTTTTATTATTGCGGCTGTTCCATGGGGTAATATTCTCGGGAGATTACCGGGGATTCCCCCACCGGTTATATGTGCTATGCCATGAATGTCAAAATTTTTAAGGAGAAACTGGAGAACATGGGCATAGATCTTTGTGGGCTTCATAAGTTCCTCAATGAGAGGCACACCAAGATCAGGTATAACATGGTTTATGTCATACTTCTTCCTGTCAAAAAGGACCTTTCTCACAAGAGAAAAACCATTTGAATGCAACCCGGAAGAAGCGAGTCCGATAAGGACATCTTCAGAAGTGATGTTTGAACCATCAATAATCTTTTCCTGCTCAACAACCCCCACAGCAAAACCTGCAAGATCGTACTCGCCCTTTCTGTACATACCGGGCATTTCAGCCGTTTCTCCTCCAATGAGTGAGCAGCCAGCCTCCCTGCAACCTGCAACAATACCGGATATGATCTCCTCATAGGGAATGCTTTTAAGGTTTCCCGTGGATATGTAATCCAGCATGAAAAGTGGTTCAGCTCCTGAAACAATAACATCATTTATGCACATCGCCACCAGATCAATTCCCACCGTGTTGTGTATACCCGATTTAAAGGCAAGTTTCAGTTTAGTTCCAACTCCATCGGTGGAAGAAACGAGGACGGGATCAGAATAGCTGGCAGTGTTTATCTTAAAGAAACCTCCAAATCCTCCAAGATCAGAGAGAACCTCGGGCCTGAATGTGCTTTTAACTGCGGAGGAAATTTTATCGATCATCTTTTCCGCATATTCAATATCCACACCTGCATCTTTATATGAAAGAGTTTTTTTCTCCGCCATTCCTTCACCCCTTCTTCTCCAGCCCCATAACCTTGACTGTAATTCTCCTCTTCCTGGGCCCATCAAATTCACCTAAAAAAATTCCCTGCCACTCTCCAAGTTCGAGCTTTCCCTGAGTCACAGGAATAACGACACTTACTCCAATAAGGAGATTTTTCAGGTGTGCACTTGCATTCCCTCCACCATAAATGTTATGGAGGTACTGAGGATCATTTGGTACTTTCTGCTCAAGGAAAGACTCTATATCCTGAGGAAGATACTTATCCGTATTTCCCAGGTAGATCCCAACTGTGGTGTGACCGGAATAAACCAGCACCATTCCCTCCTGAATTCTGCTTTCAAAAAGTATCGACTCCACATAATCAGTTATTGGTATTTGTTGAAACTTCTTATGTGTTTCAATGCTGATCCACTTTGTAAAGACCTTCATAATGAACCTCGCATTTTTGATTTTTAGTATTGCTTAAAACAAAAGATTTTGCAAGGTATGGAAAATCCCATTAAATCACCGAAGTTAGTAGAGAAGATCAGAAACAAAAACAGGGGTTATACCTTTTTTTTCAAGTTCGGGATATTTTTTTAAAACAACCTTTACTGTCTGGGGGTGAAGATGACCTATTACGAGAACCTCTCCCCGTTTAATCGCCAGTTTTTCCGCCTTTTCCCACTGCTTTTCTATGCTTTCCACCTTAAGAGAATTATCAATGAAAACTTCCCTCCTTGCAGTTGGCACTCCTCCCTTAAAAGCGATCTTCCAGCCCACACTTTTGGGAGAAGTCATACTGTCTATGAAGAAAAGATTTTTTTCCTTTAACACATCAATAAGAGTTTTCATTGCATCAGCATCTGATGTAAACTTTGAGCCAATATGGTTATTGAGTCCCACAACCCCACCAAGATGCCTTGTAGCTTTTTCAACAATTGATTCAATTTCTTCTCTGCTCATCGATGTTAAAAGCATCCCTTTTATCATACGGGGATCTCTGTAATTAAAGGGTTCCATGGGCAGGTGTAAAAGAACCTGATATCCATTACTTTTGAGAAAGTCGGCCGATTTTCTTGAAAAAATCTCAAAGGGGAAAATGGCAAAGGAAATTTTCATTTTCTTTCCCCTGAACTTCTGAAGCAGCTTCCACTTGTATCCCACATCATCAATAAGAAGTGCAAACTCCGGGTGAGAAAAAAATTTCCTTATCACAATTACATGGGGAAGATCAC
>JALSQH010000075.1 GCA_026985515.1 bacterium | reverse complement strand
CATTTACCGCTTTGTTTCCCTACTTTATATCCATTTGCAACAAACATAACTCTCCCATCTTCAAAAACCAGCGCAAGAGGATCATCATTAAAAACGATTTCCCTCAATCTATGAAAAACAGAATCCTTTCTCAGGAAGGGAAACACATCCTTTCCTCTAATAAGCTTTCCAGAAGAATACTGGCAATTATAACTATCACGCCACAATATTGATGGATCATCTTCGGTTGTCATTGAAACATACTCACAATATGAAAGGGACCTGTCACAACTCTCAGATCTACACCAGTAATAGTAAGAGCCATACCATAAATCTACATCATCTGCACCACAACAACCGAACTCATAGGGCTCGAAAAGCAATTCATAGGGTCTATATTTATCTGCGCCCCTGAGGAGATAAAGAAAGAGACTAAAATGGTCATCCTTTACCGGTTTGATCTCAAGAGTAAATATTTTTGAAATAGTGCTTTTATTACTCCCACTCCCCCAATAAAAATAATCTGTCACCATACAGGGATGCCAATAATAACTATAACTATCTGTGCGAAAAAAACTTTCCCCACATGTTGCTACAAAATATTTAAGTGGAGAAAAATATATCCATTTAGCGTTTTCGATGGATTGGAAAATAGGATCAATCCACTTTGGAGTGGAATAAATCTCACTTACTGCAGTCCCTCTGTAAGTGAAGAATTGTGAAACATCAAAAGTTATTGAAGTAGCAGGGGTTGAGAAGGTAAAAGGTACAGGGTAAGGATAGTGACCCGGGTGGAACAGGTCTGCATTTTTACACCTTACCCACTTCCTTATATATACTTTGTAATTTTTCCCTGGAAGCAAATTATCAAGATACACCAGCAGATTTTTTTTATCCAATGCAATCTCCCCTCCTGGTTCTGTAACTGATCCCTTGTAAAGTGCAAAGCCATTTACCCTGTAAGTATATGGCACTCCAGGTATAAGTAGAAAAAGCCTATTATAATACCTCTTAGACAAGTTTTCGTTTAACTCAAAAGGATAATCACTCCAACGAAAGGGGAACCCCGTAAGGATTTCATCAACTCTAGCCACAGTGGCCTCGTTAGGATATTCTACGATCCACACTTTGTTTACATAATCATTATAAAAAAAACGAGCTCCAGGCCTACTGGTTATTGAAAATTCAGTATCAGATTTAAGACGAGCTATAAAATAAGTATAACCAGACTCAATTGTTGAAATATCAATTCTGGGTTTCTTTTCTGGAATACAGTCCCCTGTATCATCAAAATTCTTTGGGAAACAACCCGTACCAGAGATAATAAGAATGGGAATAATTACCACAACAAAAACAAATATAGAAAAGATTCTTGTTTTACCTCCCATATAGTATACCTCCTCTTGTTTCCCCTGTAAATTCTATAACTCTTGATCTTGGCTTTACATATGCTTCAACAATTTTATTTCCACTTCTTTTAAGTTTTATTTCATCAAAAATTAAAAACTTAGTCAGGACTCCAATAGAAATATCGGCGAAACCTGGAGAAAATGAAATCTCACTATTCTCTGTATCATAACTATCGGGAAATGACGGTGAAAAATTATTTTCACAGTTAGCAAATTTAAACTGCCGGTGTAATTCCAAGGGAAGCACAACCGGTTTTCCATGTAAGTAATAAATCGGAACATCCTTTATATAAAAATCTAATTCCTTAGAAACAGTTGTGACACTCCCATCATACAATTGCTCTATCCAGATCGGAGCATTCATCTGGTATATAAAAGATAAAGAGTTTGACTCCTTATTATTAGTCATAAAAGAATTTAATAATCGAGTATGCAACGTAGTTCTTTCGGGATAACTAAAATGAGAATCAAATATTTCTGAGTAAAATTTTATTGGGCTACAACGGGGATTCAAGAAAAAAGCATCCATTACAGAAAAATTCATCTTATCTATTAACTTATCATCCAGGGAAAACTCATTTTTGTTGTTTGACATCCCTTTGAATGCAAACATCAAATCTTTCATTGCAATTGTTGCAGTTGTAGGATTACTTTCGAGAAAGTTTCTGAGACTCCAATAAATTATGGAATCCGAAATTTCAGAATTTAACTTTCTTCCAAGCTGTAAATCCAACCAGAAAAGAACAAAGCCTTTCAACTCATTAACAATTTCTTCCTTAAACTCTGAGAATATTCCCATCATAAGGTCTTTTACATTGTCTTTGACTCCTCCCCAGTTGTGTTCATAAGTATAGTCTAATAAATCTGAATTGAATTCAATATCATAATCAAAAGAAACTTTCCAGAAAAGATGTGACGATCTTGTGCTGAATTGTACAGCTATTTTCAAAAAAATTTTATTATTATCCCAGGTTTTTTGAAAAACATCACTATATATTCTCACGCTAAAAGTCAAAGGAATAACTAACATTATCTTTCCATTTTCCTCATCAAAACTTAGAGAATAATTTCCCTTACTAATATTCAAGATTATTAGATGCACTCCTAAGCCAATATCGGTATTGGTAGGCGTAGGATCATCAGATATAACTTCATCACCAAAAATATCCCTAAAAACAGCCATATCAATGGCAAAATAATTGTTTTGAGTATCACTGAACCAATTTCTATAATGGTTAACCAGATACAATGTATCAGTAGGATTAGATTTCAAGTTATTAAAATGAATATCAAAATCAAAATGCCACACTGTCACATTCCCTTCTCCATCATCTGTAACCCATAGAGCGTTAGCAAATTTTGCCAATGCCTCATATGGGAAATAAATATAAAATTTTGTGCTTGTAAGAAAATCTCTCCAATTTTCCTTTAAAATTCCTGCATCTGCTATATAAGATTCGTTAGATGGATCCTCTATACCACTAAATAACAGGAAAGTAGTAACTGGAACAGTAGGTGGCTTAAAATATGAAAGTGACTGAATAGGAAAATACACAGGATAAACGAATTTACCATCAAAAACATCGTCTACATTCTCATAAGTTTTCAATATTCTTGCAACATATTCGTTAAGTATTTTCTGAAATTTCTCAGGCAATTGAAAATGTAAATTTATACAACTTGGCAACATGGAAAAATGATCTGTAAGATGTTTCATTATAAAAAACTGCGTAACATATTGGTAATGGCTATCTTTTAAGTTCACTAAGATATCGTTCTTCCATTTGTTTTTATCAATAAACCTCACCTTTGCATAAATCTTTGGAGGAGAAACGAACTCTGGAAGATACATAAATTCCGGAAATTTTCCTATCGGATTCTGCACAAAAATATTATCATTTCTATCATCGGTCAGAATGAACTTCATCGGAGATGTCTCCAATGAAATCCGATAATCCTCTTCTAAACTGCTACCATCCTCACCTCTTACCGGGTAACCAAAAAATTCCCTCGTTATCGGATTATCAAAATATGTATAACCTCTCGGAATAAAAGAGGTGTAATCCTCCGATGGAAGAATCAGATCAATCCTCTTCGCTGCCGGTAATCCTGTAATTGAATACAACCATTCTTCCTCCTCTCGCTCATATTCATTACCACTATTTCTGAAACTATCCCAGAACATCAAATAATTATTCTCAAGGTCCCCTATACCACCATACATCAAAGATTCTTCCGGTGTAAAAATTCCCAGCCTTTTTATCTTCTTATCAAACAACAACCCTATCGGTAAACTTGGAGGATAATTTCTAATAACTCCATCTTCCACTTTCAAATTTAAAGCCCTTTGCACCGCTTCTGGAAATGAATCCATAAGGTGCAAAGTACCTACCCCCTCTGCATTCCAGTACCTTATATCCAGCTCTCCAATCCATTTATTCTCATCCCCCTCTGTCTCCTGTGCTCTCGTCCAGGTCACAAGAGGCTTTTCAATTGTTGAAACTATCTTAAAACTCACAGGCTCTGTTGCACCAAGTGGAGAAAGCACATCAACATCAAACCTCAACTCATCACACGCACTTCCTTCCCCACCTCCTTCTTCATATTCTGAATACCACACCCTTTCTCCATTCTCTATTACCAGCTTACATCTGTACTCCCTGTCCCATGTTGAATAGGTACTATCTATCACTCTAAAATTACTGAATGAAATCTTATCCACACTTCCCGGATCCACTACCACCACATCTGAGAAATATCCATCCCAGTTATATGTATCTGTGGGCATCTT
>JALSQH010000074.1 GCA_026985515.1 bacterium | reverse complement strand
AGCAAAATCCTCAGTGTAACCGTAAATATTTTTCAGGGAATACCTTCAATCGTGGTGGGTATAATTGCTTATCTTTTAGTGGTAAAACCCGCTGGACATTTTTCTGCAATTTCCGGAAGTTTTGCACTTGGACTACTGATGTTGCCACTGGTTACAAAAGCCACTGAAGAATCTATAAAAATGATACCTCCTGAGTTAAGAGAAGCAGCTCATGCACTGGGAGCGTCATACTCCAGAACAGTGATTAAAATAGTTATTCCAGTTGCATCAAAAAGTATAATTTCAGGAAGTCTTATTGCAATAGCAAGAGTAGCAGGAGAAACTGCTCCTCTTTTATTTACTGCCTTTGGCAATCCGTTTGTTAATTTAAATCCTCTCAAACCTGTAGATGCACTCCCTCTCGTTATTTTCAATTATGCAATGAGTCCCTATGAAGAATGGCACAGAATAAGCTGGACAGCCTCGTTAATACTCATCACTTTTGTGCTCCTTCTGAATATCATTGCAAAAGGAGTCAGGCGAAAATGAATGAGCCTGTAATTAAAATTAAAAACCTGTCAGCAAGCTATGGTAAAAAAATTGTGCTAAAAAACATAAATATGGAAATTCCGGCTAACAGAGTGACGGCTATAATGGGACCTTCGGGTTGCGGCAAATCCACCTTGTTACGATGCATTAACAGGATGCACGAACTGAACCCTGAAGCAGACGTTCATGGAGAGATTCTATTTCATGGAGAAAACATCTTCAATATTCATCCAGTAAAGTTAAGAAGAAGAATAGGAATGGTTTTTCAAAAGCCGACACCCTTTCCCACAATGAGCATCTTTGAGAATGTAATAGCCGGATATATACTGAATGGTATAAAACTCAGCAAATCAGAAAAGGAACGGATAGTTGAAGAAAATCTAAAAAAGGTGTTTTTATGGGATGAAGTAAAAGATGAACTTCACAAAAAAGGTACATTTCTTTCTGGTGGCCAGCAACAGAGACTTTCAATTGCGAGGGCACTGGCAATGAATCCCGAAATATTACTTCTTGATGAACCAACATCTGCCCTTGACCCCAAATCAACCGCAAAAATTGAGGAACTCATTACAGAACTGAAAAAAAGTGTAACCATAATAATTGTCACCCACAACCGATCTCAGGCAGCCAGAGTATCAGATTACACAGCTTTCATGTATCTTGGAGAACTTATTGAATTTGGACCAACTGAAAAACTATTCACAGTTCCTCGCAATAAGAAAACTGAAGAATATTTGACGGGGAAATTCGGATAAGGGGGAAAAATGTTAAATAAAAAATTGGAAGAACTCAAGCAAAAACTTGTAAGTGAAGCACTACTGGCAGAAAAAATGACAAGAGACAGTGTAGATGGACTGATAAAAAAAGATGAGGACATGCTCAATGAGGTAATAAACCGAATGGAAAATGAAATCAACAGTTCAGAGGTGGAAATTGATGAGATGGGTACTGCTCTGATAGCCCTTTATCAACCAGAAGCAGGAGATCTGAGGACAATTTTAACAATACTGAAAATTAACAGCGACCTTGAAAGGATAGGTGATCTCGCCGTAAATATAGCTCAGAGTTCACTATACCTTATAAAACAACCTCCAGTTAAACCACTCATTGATATCCCCAGGATGGCAGAAGAAACAACCATGATGTTACATGATGCCATTACATCCTTCATAAATCGAGACACCCAGAAAGCAAGAAATGTGTGTAAAAGAGATTATATTGTCGATAGTTTGAGAGATCAAATCTTAAGGGAACTGATAACTTACATGACAGGTAATCCATCAACAATTGAGAGAGCAATCCATCTCATCAGGATCTCGAGGAGTCTGGAGAGGATAGGTGACCTGTCCACCAACATATGTGAAAATACAGTATATATGGCGGAAGGCAAAATAATAAAGCACAATTTAGGTCAGAACGATGACCAGTGAACCTCTCCTTGCATTCCCGGACCCACAATGTTAAAATGAAATTGATAGTCGGGCCCCATGCGACGGTTGGGCTGTGAACCCCGTCAGGCCTGGAAGGGAGCAGCGGTAGCAGTTCCAGCCGTGTGCATGGGTAGCTCGGCTATCGCAAATTTTTATCAGGTTTTCCTAAATGTCCTATCAGGTTCTTGCCCGCAAATGGCGTCCCCGAACCTTTGAAGAAGTCACAGGTCAGGAGCATATCACCCAAACACTCCAGAATGCCGTTAAAACTGGAAGAATAGGACACGCCTATCTATTCACCGGACCAAGGGGGGTGGGGAAAACAACCACAGCAAGAATACTCGCCAAGGCTCTGAACTGTGAGCATGGTCCCACACCGCATCCCTGCAACAGATGTTCAAATTGCATAGAGATAATGGAAAACCGATTTCCAGATGTAATTGAAATTGATGGTGCCTCAAACAACAGTGTTGACGATGTAAGGGATCTCATAGAGAAAGTCAACTACAGGCCTGTAAAGGGGAGATACCGTGTTTACATAATTGACGAAGTTCACATGCTCTCAATAAGTGCATTTAATGCCCTTCTGAAAACACTGGAAGAACCTCCTTCCCATGTGATCTTCATTTTTGCTACCACGGAACCCCACAAAGTTCCTGCAACAATCATTTCAAGGTGCCAGAGGTTTGATTTCAGAAAAATTCCTGAGGATCTTATCCTTCAGAGATTAAAGCACATTCTCACTGAGGAAGGCGTCACATACCGGGATGAGGAATCCCTTAGAATAATTGCAAAAGCCGCAGATGGATCCCTGAGGGATGCCCTGAGTCTTCTTGATCAGGTACTGGTCCTTGATCCCGAACTTGATCCTGAAAACATTGAAAAGATACTGGGAATAGCAGGGAGAAGAGTAACACGAAATCTTGTAAAAGCACTGATAAAAAGAGACTTCAGGGAAATGGACAGGATCCTCTCTGAAGATGTACTTGGAAGAAGCGATATTAAAAATTTTCTGAAAGAGATTCTTCTATACCTTGATGAACTTATTAAAATCAAACTTGGACTCACTCAGGGTAGCAGGGAAGATGCAGAAATTATTGAAGGTGTTGACAAAGAGGAACTCTTCCACCTCTTCAACTCAATTAATCTATTATCCATAGATGTTCTCAGTTCTCCTTTTCCAGAAGTAAAACTTGAAGTCGCTCTTCTATCACTCGCCACGAGGCCAAAGTTAATTGCAATTGAAAAACTGATCTCATCTCTCTCCGAAAATTCCCCATCCCCTTCAACTCACCAGAGGATAGAATCTGAATTAAAAAAAAATGAAAGGGTGAGTCACACATCTTTACCGGGAGAACCACGCAACAGCAGAAAGGAACCATCCTCCTTTGATACATTTAAAAGAAAATTAATGCAACAGAGAAAAGAATCAATAGCTCTGCTTGGTTTAATGAAATACGATCCGGGAAACAACACACTTACAATCCCCATTATGTCCAGAAGACAGGAAGAGGTATTAAAAACCCACCCCGATTTAAAGGAAACAATCAGGGAACTTGCAAAAAAATACCTGGGAGACCCGGAAATCATTTACGAAAACAAACTGCCACAGAAGGAGCTTGAGGAAAGGGAAAAACCTGTTCCGACCCTTAAAGATATTGAAAATTCAGAATTGCTAAAAAAAATAGTGGAGGAATTTGAGGGAAGAATAGTAAAAATAATCCCGAGGAGGAGATAAATATGGAGAACTTTGACATAGGAAAAATGATGGAATTATTTGGAAATTTCAATCAACTTCTGGATACATTCACCAGAAAACTATCCTCAAAAACTGTCGAGTCCAGTGTTGGAGGTGGAATGGTTAAACTCACAATGAATGGTCTTGGTAAAGTGGTAAGACTTGAAATTGACGAAGAACTCATAAAGATGAATGATAAAAGTATGATGGAGGACATGTTATCTGCGGCAATTAATCTTGCCATGGAAGAACTGAAAAAACTCTTTCAGCAATCTCTCACTGAAATAATGGAAGAAAATCTTCCACTCATAAACATGATTAAAGATATGCTCGGTGGCAATGAAGAATAAGTGGCTTGAAGAAATTACAGAAGAACTCAAAAAACTACCCGGAATCGGGGAGAAAAGTGCATTTAAAATTACCCTTCATATTCTGTCAAGGCCTCAGGAAGAAGTGGAAGAATTTGCGAGAAAATTGGTGGATATAAAAAGAAATCTTAAATTCTGTTCCATTTGCGGTGGACTCACAGTAGAAGATCCATGTGAAATCTGCAGTGATCCATACAGGGACAGGAGTATTCTCATGGTGGTCGAAAAGCCTCAGGATATATTTGTTTTTGAGAAAACAGGGGTCTTTAAAGGAAAATACCATGTACTCGGTGGTCTTATTTCTCCTTCAGCGGGGATTACTCCAGATAAGCTCAGAATAAAAGAACTTAAAGAGAGGGTCGTAAAGGAAGGAGTAAAGGAACTGATAATTTCCACAAGTCCAACAGTTGAGGGAGAAACAACGGCACTTTATATAAAAAAACTCTTTGAAAACACACCCGTAAAAATATCACGACTTGCCTCAGGGATACCATTCGGTGCAGATCTTGAATTTACAGATGAGAGAACCCTCTCCAGAGCTTTACTCAACAGAATTACTCTGGAGTGAACTTCTGTAGCATCTGAACAACTCTCTCAACATCCTGGCATCAATTTCTTCCGCTCTTTTATCGAAAACGGAATTCTCTATTTCACACTGCAGATTCAATTTATGTTTTATTTTTTTTCTTCTGTTTTCAAATAGAAGAAAAAGAAAATCAAGATACTCACCGGAAAGTTCCCTTTCCAGTGAAGAACCGGAAAGAGGAGTCATTTTCAAAACAGAAGATTGAACAGAAGGGGGAGGATTAAAAGCTCCAGGCTTCACATTAAAAAGCTTCCTCACACTGAAAAATTCCTGAAGTGCTATTGAAAGGGGTCCAGTATTTCTGCTTCCTGCCGGGGCTATTAATTTATCTGCAACTTCCTTCTGAAACATCAGGACAATTTCCTCAACGGATGGCATTTCCCTTACCAGTTTCTCCACAAATCTGGTTGAGATCACATATGGAAGATTGGAAACAATGGCTGAAATAGAGTGTTCCTCCACGAAGGTTTTTAAATTGATGTTGAGAATATCCTCATTTAAAACTGTTAATTTTCTATGGTGTAATTCTTTCAGTTTTTGAAAAAGAACTTCATCCTTTTCAATTCCCACCACCTCATAACCAGCTTTTATCAGCCTTTCAGTGAGAAAGCCTCTACCCGGACCAACCTCAAGGATTCTGGCACCTGGAGGAATACCAAGGGAGGATACTATTTTATCAGCGATTCCATCACTTATGAGAAAATGCTGTCCCAGTGCCTTTCTTCTACTGTACATCAATCTGGATCTGTGTCGTAAGCATCAAGGGTAAGGGGATCTTCTCTTCCTGCAGTAAAGTAAAGATAACCGGTGTATGCCACCATTGCACCATTATCGGTGCAGTACTCCATGGGAGGGAAAAAGATGGATAATTTTTTTCTCTCAGCCTCGCTTTTCATCTTTTCTCTCAATCTGGAATTGGCAGCCACTCCACCTGCCACTATAATACTTCTGGCACCATAATCCTCCGCTGCAGATATTGTTTTAAAAACAAGGACATCCACCACTGCCTCCTGAAAAGATGCAACCAGATCCTCAATTTTCCCTCTAATTCCTTTTTTCTTTACATGTACAGCCACGGCTGTTTTCAAGCCACTGAAACTGAAGTCGTAATCACCACTTCTCATCATACCTCGCGGAAAGTGAAATCTGTCTGGATCACCTTTCCTAGCAAGTTTATCAATTACAACCCCTCCAGGGTAACCGAGCCCCAGAAGCTTGGCAACTTTGTCAAAGGCTTCACCAGCCGCATCGTCTCTGGTCTCACCAAGCTTTTTGTAGTTGAGTTTTCCCCTTACAAGATAGAGGTTTGTATGTCCACCTGACACTACCAGAGCAATGGCTGGAAGAGGGATCTCATAAAGAGCAAATGCTATGGTAAAATGCGCTTCAAGATGGTTTATCCCCACTATTTTCTTTCCATAGGAAGCAGCAACCCCCTTGGCAAAGGAAAGTCCAACCAGGAGAGACCCGATTAAACCTGGACCATTCGTAACTGCTATGCCATCTACCTGAGAAATATCCCTTTCAGACTTTTCAAGAGCGGTATCCACCACAGGGACTATGTTTCTTATGTGATGTCTGGATGCAAGCTCCGGGACCACTCCACCGTAGGGTTTATGTATCTCTATCTGTGAAGCAACAATATTGGAAAGAATTTTCCCATCCTCAACAACAGATGCCGCAGTTTCATCACAGGAAGTTTCTATTCCAAGAACAATCATTTGCCAATCTTTTTGAGCCAGACTCTGGCTTTTTTTGCATATTCTGTTCTCGGGTATCGCTTTATTACTTCTTTGAAAAATAACTTTGCCTTCTTCTTTTCTCCAAGTCTATAAATACTTATCCCCGCCTTCAGAAAAGCAGCCGGAGCCTTTTCAGACCTGGGATACTTTTCTATGATGAGGTAATACTTGTCAAGGGCGTTTATATAATCACCATTTTTAAAATAACATTCACCAATCCAGAAATGTGCATTCACAACATATTTTGAATGGGGATACTTCTGAATTAACTTCTCAAATTTAAGTTTGGCAATTTTGTAGTTACCCTTTTTAAAATCAGACATTGCGTCATAGTAGGCATCCCTGGGACCCTTCCAGGTAGCCCCAATTATCTCGGTACCCTTTGTAGCACCTACTCCCAGATTCTCCACAGTCTTACCCAGTTTCTCCACGGTAAGCGATAGTTGAGCCACCTCCTTCTTCAGCTCCTCAATTTCATCTTTTTCTCCTGAAGAGTTGACTTTCTGTGCAAGGACCTCAACCCTGTTTCTGAGAGACTGTATTTCCTGTCTCATCTCATCTATTTTACTGAGAAGAACCAGATTACTCTTTCTGAGGGATTCAACCTCCTCAATCAGGGATTTCTTAGTCTCTGATACTTCACTCTTCGTGAGTCCCCTCAGAGTCTCCGTTTCATCCTCCAGATTCTTCACTCTGCTCTCAAGTATGTTAATTCTCCCCCTCAAAACAGCAAGATCCTGCTGTGTAACAATGTACTGACAGCCGTTAAGCAACAGAATTGCAATTACCGCTGGAAAAATTTTTCTCTTCATTTTTTGATGATTACAAATTCATCTCTTCTGTTCTTTGCCCATGCTTCCTCGTTGTGTCTTGGATCAACAGGGTCCTCTTCTCCGAAACTCACAATCTCAATTCTCGAAGGATCGATCCCCAGCATGATAAGATAGTCCCTTGCAGCCTTCGCCCTCTTTTCTCCCAGAGCCATGTTGTACTCCTCTGTTCCTCTCTCATCCGTATGTCCCTCAATTCTTATCCTTACAGTTGGGTGTTTTTTAAGCCAGTCTGCAATCTGCTGAAGAATTTTCTTATCCTGTTCTCTGATGTTGTATTTATCAAAATCGAAGTGGATCGGTGGTAATTTTGTAATGGTTACACCTTCACCCAGGGCTCCCGTTCCCACTTTACTCTGCTGGATCTCTTCATTCAGTGCCTCACCGGTAACTGCACCGGGAGCCAGTGTAGCAGTTCCGGGATAACTCTCCTTCTGCTTCATCTGCTGTTTATTCCGCTGCTCCTTCTCCAGCTCCTGCTTCCTCTGAAGAGCCTTCATCCTTGCCACATCAGCAAGTTCCTTGGTAGTGATGGCAGCTTCCCTTGCGTCTTTATATTTCTTGGCATCAACGAGTTTGTATGTTTCTGCCATCATATCCTCGGCACTCTTAAACTCTTTAGGCGCATACTGGGGTGCCCCTGCCTCCTTGGCTGCTTCAAGGGCCTTTTCAGCCTCGGCAATCTCTTTATCAGGTCTCTTCTGACAACCACTGGCAAACATAACACCCAAAATAACAGCTACCAGCAAAAAAAGTAACTTCCTCTTCACAACTTCCTCCTTTTCTCGATTTCTTCTTATTTTAACACAGGAGGAATTGCTTCTCAAAAAAAATATGTAAGAGAAAAAGCTCTGTAATTAAAATATTTTGCAATGCCATACGGTATGGTTAAAATAAAAGTTATGAGAAGGAAAACATCTTTGAGAACAAGGCTATTCGCCTGGACTCTTGCTTTCTCAATAATTCCGGTTTTCCTTGCAACTTCACTGGGATACTACTACGGGAAAAAATACATCTTCAGAGAGATCCAGAATCATATTGCCACTTTGCTCAAACTTGAACTGATAAAAATAGACACATTTGTAAACACCAACAGAGAAGCTCTGAGAGATTTTGCATACAGAGATCTCTCGCTAATCATGACAAGATACAAAAAATACATTAATTTGAAATCAGTTATAAATTCCCTCCTCTCTTCAAAAACTTCAACTATTCCTCATGGTACGATCCTTCTGATCTGTGACCCGTCAGGGACAGTTCAATACTTCTCTCAGGAACTCAAAAATCTATCCCTGGAGAAAACCATCATCCTCTACAAAGGGAAAAAATACATTAGAATTGATCAGCCCTTTGAAGTCAGAGATAGAAAATATTTCATCATAGCGTTATTTCCCATTTCCACGCTGATACAGCACCTTGGAGTTGAAGATTTAACAAAGATTGGATTCCAGGTGGAATTGTACGATTTTAACGGCAACTTAATATTTTCCTCGGAACCCTTTAAGTCCCCCATCCCCGGTACATGTTACTACAGCAGAAGCCGTTCATCGCCATGGGTGGAGACGGGAGATTATATCTCAAGATGCCAGATTTACCAGCCCCTTAATCTTATTTTAACAATTTCAAGGGATAAAAAATCCGCCTTTTCAGCCATAATTAAACTGCGGAATGCGGCTTTCATATTCATCTTTTTCGTGACACTCTTCACAATAGCCATAACCTCCCTTTTTGCAAATGAAATTACCTATCCTCTGAAGCAGATGTCTGAGAAGGCAAGAATAATAGGAGAGGGTAACCTCTCAGAGAGAGTGCCAGTTTTAAGGGAGGACGAAATAGGCAAATTTGCAATAGAATTTAACAGAATGGCAGACAAACTGGAAAAACTCTACGGAACTCTGGAGGAGAAGGTAGCAGAGAGAACAAGGGATTTACAGAAAGCACTCGGTGAAACGCAGGCAATTTCAAAAAGACTTGAACTGATACTGGAAAATATTTCTGCCGGCGTGATTACAATGAGGGAAAATAGTGAAGTTATTGAGATAAACAAGGCGGCCAGAAAAATATTTCCCATATCGAGAGGAGAAAATTTTCTGGATTTTATTGCAAAACACTGCGGGAAAACAATTGAAATTGAGAAGGAGAAAAGTGGCAGAATCAACTGCGAGAAAGGGGAGAGAGAACTCATAATTGATTACCGGGTGAGCTCCGCCACCGAGAGCATCGGCGAACCAATTCTCATATTCACCTTTGATGATATAACGGAGAAAGTCCTGTATGAGCAGAAACTAATTGAGTCTGAAAAAATGGCAACTATTGGAGTCCTTGCAGCAGGGCTGGCTCACGAGATAGGTACACCTCTCAATGTCATAATGGGAAGAGCTGAAGTTTTGATGGAATCCCTTTCAGACAATCCCACAGCAAAAAGATCTCTCAGAACGATCATTGAACAGATAGAAAGAATAACCTCCATTATCAGACAGCTCATGGATTTTGTAAAGCCAAAGGAACCTGCCCTCAGGAAAACAAATATTACAAAGGTTTCTGACAGGATAATCGATCTTTTACAGATCAGGCTTAAAAAGAAAAAAATTGAGATAACAAAGGATTATGACCCTGATCTTCCAGAAGTTCTGATTGATCCTCATCAGTGGGAGCAGGTTTTTCTCAATTTGATCATGAATGCAATAGATGCAACCGGTGAAAATGGTAAAATAAGTGTGGCAATTAAGAAGGCAAATTCAAAAATCGTTATCAGAGTAGCAGATAACGGGATGGGAATAAGTCAGGAAAATCTCAACAGAATATTTGATCCTTTTTTCACCACGAAAAAACCGGGACAGGGAACAGGCCTGGGACTCACAGTCACCAGGAACATAGTTAAACAGCATGGAGGGTGGATCAAAGTTAGAAGTGAACCGGGCAAAGGTACAACCTTTACCATAATCTTACCTGCAGGAGAGGAACCATGAGCAGATATTCAATTCTTGTAATAGACGACGATCCTGAAATGGTGGAAATGTTAAAAGATGCACTTTCAAAAGAATATGACGTGGATACCCTCACTGAAAGCAGAGAGACGGAGAAAGTCATCAGAGAGAAGCAGTACGATATCGTGCTGACAGATTTAAAAATGGGGGAAGTGGATGGTTTCGCCATTCTTAAAATGGTTAAGGAAATTTCACCCGACACTGAAGTCATAATAATGACAGCATTTGGAACAGTTGAAACAGCCATACAGGCGATAAAGGAAGGAGCCTTTGATTACATAACCAAACCGTTCAAAATCTCCGGTCTCCGTCACACACTGAAAAAAGCTCTGGAAACGAAGAAGTTGCAGCAGGAAAACATTCTTCTCAGGAAAATTCTCACTGAGAGGTACCAGTTCTACAACATTATTGGCAGATCATCAAAAATGCAGGCTATTTTCGATCTGATTGAGAAGATCAGCAGAGTTGACAGTAACGTACTGATTGAGGGGGAATCTGGAACGGGAAAAGAACTGGTAGCCAGGGCAATACACTTCAACAGCCATAGGGCCAATGGGCCATTTGTTACGATAAACTGCGCAGCCATACCTGACAATCTCCTTGAAAGCGAACTTTTCGGATATGTCAAGGGGGCCTTTACAGGTGCAACCCAGTCAAAGAAGGGACTCTTTGCAGAGGCAGATGGTGGAACAATATTTCTGGATGAAATTGGAGATATGAGCCTGAATCTCCAGAGCAAGCTACTCAGGGTGCTCGAGGAAAAAACCATAAGACCACTTGGAAGCAATCAGCAAATTCCCGTAAATGTCAGAATAATTGCGGCAACCAATCAGGATCTGAAAAAAGCTGTGGAGGAAAAGAAGTTCAGAGAGGATCTCTACTACAGATTAAACGTACTCAACATCAAACTACCTCCTCTCCGTGAGAGGAAAGAGGATATCCCTCTCCTGGTGGAACATTTCATAAAAAAGTATTCAGAAAAATATGGGAAAAAGGTAAAAGGGATAAATCCACGACTATATTCATGTCTCGAGAGTTATCCATGGCCCGGAAATGTAAGAGAACTGGAAAATGCCATAGAAAGGGCTGTGGCACTGGCCGACGGAGAGAGAATTGAAGAGATAGACATTCCCGTCGAAGAGTGCAAACTTCCCCAGCCGGAGAGCGAACCCATACTGATCCTTGATAAAATCATACCTCTGGAGGAACTGGAAAGGATCTACATAAGAAAAGTTCTTGAGCTTACCGGTGGCAACAAGGGGAAAGCAGCTGAACTGCTCGGAATCAGCAAAAGAACCATCTACAGAAAAGACCTTTAACTACTTTATTTCCGCCACTCTACTATCCAGCAGAGACCTGAAAAACTGAGTCCAGTCATCAATGGCATCTTCACTTTCAAAACATGCAAAGTGTCCATATCCGGGATACTGTATAAATACAGCTGTCACCCTCTTTTCACCCGAGTCTGTATCGATTGTTAGATTTCCCTCAACAGGCCTTGTCAGAGGAGTAACTTTTTTCAAATTAAACTGGATGGGCATTTTGTACACAGGTTCAACGGGAACCACCCCTGTTGTTGACCCAAAAGCCTCTATGAGAGGAGGTGGTGTTTCCTCATCCTCAAGACCCTCAGAGATATAAAGGTTCATGGGTGACTTTCTTCCGTGATGGTAGATAATATCCTTCCCGAAGTTAATGGGATCAGCAGGATCAGCCATGATCTGGAAAAGAGATAAGATGGGATTGAAAAGGGTGTAATTGTCATACTCAGTGAGAAAGATTTTAAACAGATCAGGAATATTGACAGGAGAAACCTTGTACAGGAAAGCCAGAATGAGGTCCCCACTTGAACCGGAGAGAACAGCACCACGAAAGGGAAAATCTTCTATGGCAAGATAGAGGGCACCGGTTAGTGCTCCCTGGGAATGACCGAAAAATCCAGCCCTCTCCATATCAAAAAAGATCTTCCACCCTGTGGGAGAGGACGCAGGAGAAAGATAAAACTTTTCCACCATCTTTCTGAGCACAAATAGATCCACTGCACCCTGCCTGATATTGTCCCTCATGGCAACTGGATTTATAAAATTGAAGGTGTATAGCTCCTCTCCGCCATGTCTCGGGTTTCTCGCCCCGTGAAGCGGCTGATCAAATCCAACAACTGCATATCCCATGGAAGTGAGATAATACCCAACCCAGCTTCTTATGTAAGTTTGATAATCTCCACCTGTGCCGTGAGCATAGATCACAACGGGATAGCCATTTTCTGGAGGTGGAGAATCGGGAAGCAGGATGGAAAACCTCACCCATTCCCATCTCTGAGGAACGGGATTACCCTCACTGTCAAAAACGAAATAACCCTCTCCCTCTTTCAAATATGGTGGATCACCCTTTTGAAACTGGGGTGACAGAAACTTTCCCTCAATTTCGGGTCTCGGATCATAGTTCCAGTATGCATAGTAAAGATCTGGATCCACAGTAAATTTAACATCTATGCCCTGAACATACTGATAGATTTTCTTTAACCCCTCAGAAGCCACCCCTGTTCTAAAAGGAACAGCCAGTATGATCTTTTCATTCCCTGTTATTTTTCGGACCAAATTGAATGGATAAATCCCCCGGTTATACTCCTCTTCAAAATCCTCCGGGGGAACGACTCTGTTACCATCTTTATCCAGCAGCCCATCCTTTATCACCAGTGCATACCAGGTGTTTTCCCTCAGGGGGAATCCGGGAACAGGGATTACGATCAGAGTGTTTGATGGCAAATATTTTGAGTCACCTTTATAAAACCTGACCATTATGGGTATCCTTTTTCCCCTCTGTGGGGAATTATCGTCAATGTCAACGAGGTAAACCGGAGAACCACCATTCACAGAATCTGTCACAGAAAATGAAAGGGATTCTTCAGAAACTTCTCCAGAAAAGGGAACAAAAATTGCTGAGTTGAGTCCAAAGCCCGTAAAATTCTCCTCGAGCTGTCGGGCAACTCTTCTGAACATCTCATTTGAATTGACGCCGGGGAAATCTCTGAAATCCACCTTACCTTCACTGACTCTGTGAAAATCGGGAAAAGGTATGGCAAAGTAGTCACCAGATTCAAAAGCTTTAACATCATAGATGGGGTGAACTCTGAGCTTCTCATTTGTGGTTACATTACATGAAGTCAGAAAAAGAAAAATCAAGAAAGGCAAAATTCTAACAAATCTCATCTACATCCCTCCCCCGTTACATTCTTCTGGTAAGATCTGAACAACTTTATATCCCTCTCCCTCTCCTCTCTGCTTCTTCCCCAGAATCTCACCTTAAACCCCTCATCCTCAAGAATTTCCTTGAGAGTTTCAAAATCAACATTGTCAAATTTGTGAAGCTGGTAATTGAGATTGCAGAGAAGTTTTCTGGTATTCAGGAGAATATCCCTTACATTTTCCACATACCAGGATACCGTGGTCACATCGGGAAAATATCCACCATATTTCTGAATCTGGGCCGATATGGTGGAATAATCCCTGGAAACCCTGTTGAGTAAGTTAAAGGCATTATCTACGCCTTTCCTCCACCTCATATAATCACTCTCCACAATATGGAGAAAGCGAAAAAAACTCTCCGTCTCAGCTATAAATTCACCTGCCCTTTCAGGCGGTATCTCTTCCGTCAGTTTTCCAAACCACTCCAGAGACCTCTCAATATCACCGGAATGTCTTACAAGTAAGAGCATAAAAGCATTGAAAATTCTCCGGAAATCCTCAGGTGAAGGCATGTATTTCTGGTTGATTTTCGTAACAAAGTCACCAATTTCTGTTTCATGTGTTGCCCATTCATCAAGGGGAGTATTTTCAGGCAAAAATCCTCCATGGAGGGAGGGAATAACATCAAGATACTTTTCTCCAAGGAGGCTCTTCCCCCTTATGTAAAATTTTGTGCCCTCTCTCAATTTTATTGTGGAATCAACAGCAAATTCGATTAAGGCGTGGTCTCCCTCGATGCTCAAATGCCTTATCTTACCCACCTCCACCCCTGCAATCATGACAGAGCTGTTTTCAACAAGTCCCAGTGCATCTTTTGCCCTTATGATGTAAATATTCTTCCTCCCAAGCCCTGCCCCACCGATTTTAAACGCAAGAAAAATAAGCACAATTAGAGCATCAATAATCAAAATTCCAACAGCTACTTCCCTGCAAACTCTGCTATTCATCAAATGCTCAGGATTTATAGAGAGATTCTGCCCTTTCCTTGAAATTCTTAAGCATTCTGGGCAAGCCTATCTGTGCCAGTTCATTGAGAATTTTCTTTGGCACAAGCATACCCATTTCAAGTTCCACATAGTAAGTTGCTTTAATCTGCTCCGGACCCAGTTCCTCAATCTCCCAGTAGCCGTAATTCTTTTTGAAGAAGCCTTTAACGAGATTCCACTCCAGCTTTGTATAGGGATGGGCAATCAGTTTCAACCTGTAATCAATCTTTTTTATGAGGGTAACGGTGAAATCAACTATGTATTCATTGTCCTTATGCTCAACTACCTGTGCACTCTTCATTTCAGGGATAAATTCTGGATACTTTTCAAAATCGGTTATCACCTCAAAGAATTTCTCTTTTGGAACATTGATTATAATGGAATCCTGTGCAGCCGGCATATTAACTCTCCTTTTCTTTAAGTTTGCTCTCTATGAAATCTTCGTAAACCTTTTTCCCGTCATTCTCAAATGAGATGAGTTTAATTCCCATACCCGAAGTGTAAAGTCCCTCTTCCTCCTCTTTAACCTCTCTCACCACCTCTCCTTTTGCCTTCACTTTCCCATCTGGAAGGTGGATTTCAAGTTCAAGCACAGAACCCACTGGAAGTGTATCTCTTGTTATCAGAAACATTCCACCTTTACTGATGTTTGCTGTAAAAGCCTGAACGACCTTATTCTTATCCTCCCCCACTCTGTAATCTACCTGCAGACCCACGGGTATCCTTTCTTCAACTCTCTCTTTGATGGGTACAAATTTCTTTATACCCTCAAGAAAATCCTTCTCAAAAATTGGTTTCTTCCAGAAATCATTAGCCCCGGCATTCATCGCTTCCTCATATCTGTTGGTAGAAGTAACCATTACCACGGGGATGTGTTTGAGGGAAGGGTCACTCTTAATAATCCTGCACACCTGAATTCCATCCATTCTGGGCATCTCAATATCAAGAAGAACTATATCTGGTTTTTCAGCCTTGGTGATTTTAAGAGCCTCAACCCCATCCTCAGCCGTCAAAATTTTAACATCTGATCTTCTCAAAAAAGAAATTTCAAGATCAAGGAAATTCCGCATATCGTCTACCAGAAGAATTTTAACAGGCTTATCGTTGCTCATTTCAACCTCCTGAATTTTGTTAATAATATTTTACAATAGAAAATCAAAACTTGTCAATCCATCTGACGCCTGTAAATTTCTCGCTCAAATCCCAGCACCTCTTCTGAACATCATAATCATAAGCAATTTTTGCAGCCTTTGCAATCCTTCTGTTAACAAAATACTCACCAGTAACATCAGCAACTTCCTCAGAAGTGGCAAGATAAACCG
>JALSQH010000073.1 GCA_026985515.1 bacterium | reverse complement strand
GGTAATGGACACATCTGGATAGTAGCACGTGATGTGAATTCAGATAAGGCAAAGGAGAAAGTGGAAATAAAACCGTGCGTATTCTTAATGGTAATAAGATTCAGGTATGGTGTACTCAGTATAGAAGAAAATAATGGCAATTATTCAGTTAGGGTGGTAGGGGAGCTGAAGTAGGGTTGTAAATTTTATGAAAGAAGAAATTTACTACCATAAACTACCTTTTCTTCAATTCCTCCCCTTATTTCACCATCATCAGCTGTCAGTCTGGTACCTGAAAGCAGGTTTATGTGTTTTGAAATAATAAATTTTTATTCACCCAAAATCTCAATTAAGAGATTTTGGGTCAAAGAGCCTCCTCTCCTTTTCCCCCTCTTTATGATATAATTTCACTGTGATGAACGGTATTTTTGAGAAAGTTGATGATTTTCTCAATTCTCTTGGTGTAAATCTTGAAAGAAAACATCTTCTTGCCGCCATTTCGGGAGGACCTGACTCTGTTTTCCTGCTCAATTATCTGCTGTGGAAAAGAGAAAGAGTTCCTTTTCATATTGAGGCGATTCACCTCAATCACATGCTCAGGGGCAGGGAGAGCGACGAAGATGAAGAATTTGTCAGAAGGTTTGTGACCAGTAAGAATATTAATCTCATTGTTGAAAGAGTGGATGTAAAAAGATGCAGAGAAAAAGGTGAAACTCTTGAAGAAGCTGCGAGAAGATTGAGATATGGCGTTTTTGAAAAATATGCTGAAGATTTTGACTGGATCGTAACTGCCCACAATTTCGATGATAATGTGGAAACTGTCATTTTCAACTTTTTCAGGGGTGGGGGATTAAATGGACTGGCTGGAATAAAACCCATCAGGGGCAAATACCTGAGGCCCCTTCTCACTGTCACCAAGGAAGAGATAACCCGATTTCTTGAGGAAAAGGGGATTCCATACAGAATCGATTCTTCAAACTATGACAGGAGATTCACCCGAAATATGATTCGCCACGAAATAATTCCTTTCCTTGAAGAGAAACTTGGTAGAAAAGTGAAAAGGAGAATTGGCGAAAACATTGAGATTTTCAGGAATGCAATGCAGTTTATTGACAGACATATCTTGAATCTGGTTTCCTCAATCTGTTTTCTGATTCCTTCAGGATGTGTTCTCTGCAGTTATCAATCCATTTTCAGATTGACTCCATTTGAGAGAGGAGAGATTTACCGAAGAATGCTTTTCGCTCTTGGGTTAAAGGGTGGAGGGAGTATGAATTTTATGAGAGGAATGGAGGAGATTCTTCTGCATGAGAAAGAAATATTTCGTGAGTTTCCAGGTCCTGTTACAGGCGGCAGGGCAGGTGAATTTCTCTTTCTATGTGATGGAAAATTCTCAGATTTAATACCTTCTCCTGAAAAACTTACCTGCTCAGAGGCCAAAGAGTGGGGGTGGTGGAGAATAAGAATTAGTGGAAAAGATTGCAACAGATTGCCTGATCCAGCTGTTAAAGGTTATCTTCCCGGTGATAGAATGAAAATCCTGTACGGTGGAAAGGCTATTACCAGGAAGTTAAAGGAAATTTTTTCATCAAAAAAAATTGGCAGGGTTGAGAGAAAACTTCTGCCAGTTATCGTGGATGGTGACGGAAGAATCGTGTATGTTCATAAGGTGGGAAAATCTGTGGATATTTCTAATCTTGAAGTAAATTTTGAAGTCGAAATGTTAACCAGGGAGGTAAGATGGATAGAAGAGAGTTTTTAAAATTTCTTTTACTCAGCGGTAGCATAACTTTTCTTGGTTTTGACACCGGTTGTGGAACATCTCAAAAATCTGAAGAGTTAAAGAGGAGGTTGAAAATCCCTTCTGATGCAGAGAGAGTTCTGATCATGAGCCAGTCATCTCACTGGGACATAAACTGGCAGAGAACTTTTGAAGAGTACTACAAAAGTCTTGTTGAAAAGATCATTTCCAGTTCACTTTTCCATCTTGAATATGACAGGGAAAATACCTATTCCATTTCGGAGATCGCTTTCCTGAAGAGGTATATTGAGGACCATCCAGATAAAGTGAAAGAAATGAAAAAGTTTTTTGACGAGAGTAGACTTCAGATTGTGGGGGGTGGCTACACAAGTCCAGACACCATTCTTCCCACAACGGAAATGCTGATAAGGGACTGGATGTATGGTGGAAACTGGACATTTGATCACTTTGGAGCCTTTCCAGATGCTGCCTGGCAACCTGACAGCTTTGGCCACAGTGGAACTCTGCCCGACATTTTATCACATCTTGGATACAGGTATGTGGGATTCTCCAGAATGGATGGGGCACCTTTTTATACTTCAGCAGAACTGAAGGACCTGATGGGTAGAATTGGTGGAACAAAGAGTTACATGCCTGGTTCACATGGGGAGTACTTCTGGAAGCACAATCTCTCCCTCTTCTGGTGGGAAGGTCCTGGTGGTGGGAGGGTACTTGCCTACTGGATGCCATACACCTACTGTGAGGGTGACTATATAGATTCACCTGTACCTGCTTCTGTTCCCGGTTTCATCCTGACTTCTTCAGATGATGTTGATAAAATTATTGAAAGAATAGGGAAGGTAATTGAGGATCTTGAAAAGTTTTCCACTGGAAGAAAATATCTCTTTGTGCCTGTGGGTTGTGATTTCCAGTTTCCACATTTCCAGCTTGCCACATATGCGAAGTGGTGGAATGAAAAGAAATTTAAGGACACGGGTGTCTATGCGGTAACGGCAACTTTCAGAGATTTTATGGCTTTGAGCGAATCTGAGGAGAAAAACATTCCTGTTTTTAAAGCTGATTTTAATCCTCTCTGGACAGGTTTCTACACGACACATCCCATTTTAAAAGAATCATCAACTACTATTACCAGAAACCTCACTCAGGCTGAGGAGGCAGGTGTTCTCCTTTACCTGCACACGAGGAAAAATTATCAACCACAGATTGAAGAGATATGGAAGAAGGCTGTTCTTATCAATCATCATGACTGGATCCCCGGTACCAGCTTACCCCATGTTTACTACGATGAGCAGTTACCAGATTCTGTTAACTGGATGGCACAGAGCAGTGGTATCTGGAATCAGATTGTTAAAGAATACATAAATTCTCAGGGAGATGTACCCACACTTATTTTTCAAAATCCCTTTCCCTTTGCCATAACCTATCATGGAGAAATGAATATTAACCTTGAGCCAGGTGTCCAGAATCTAACCTTTGATACTGAGAATGGGATTGGAAAACTTTTTCCACAATCATTTTACGATGATGGGAGTATTAAAAGTGGTCAGATGGTTACACGAATTGTTTTGCCTCCTGGTGGAATAAAGCTCCAGCCACTGGAAAACAGAGATATTTCTCAGAATGATTTTGTTGTGGTGGCAGATTTTGGAAGTTATGTTGAGGTCAGAACAGGTTACATTGACCTTATGCGAATAGATAAGTCAACTGGAAATATTACCAGACTTAAGGTTATGGGTGAAGACTACATCAATGGTGGTGAGGGGTTGAAGGTGGTGACCTACAGGGATACTGGAGGTATTTACAGAATGGGAATGGAACTTTCCCCTGACAGTTATAGAGAAATTAAATTTACCCCTGTAAGCTCCCCTGTTTTCAGAATTATTGATCAGCAGCCGCTCAGATGGGGATACAGCTTCAGAGCTGATTACGAGAATTTTTTTGTTGAGAAAAAAGCCTGGATTTTCCCCGATTCACCTGAGATTTACTTTGAAATTGAAGTTGAGCCACTGGGAAAATTCCCTGACCATATCTCATGGGTTGCTGCATTTGAAACCACTCTTTCCGGTACAGACTTTATTGCGCATCTGCCAGGTGGAACATGGAAGAGAAAGAGAAAGGGGCTTTACAATCCCACTTACTGGCCCGTGGAGGGATGGTTAAAGGTTGCGGGAAGTGGAGGCAATGAAGCTATATTTTCTTCTCCCGGAAACAGAGCCTGGAGGGTGGATGAGGATGGAAAAATAGAAGTTGTTATTCTACGGAATACTTTTATTGAGGAGGGTGCAAATCTTGGTGCATGGTGTGATGAAAGAAATGGTTACAGAAGCAGAATTCTTTTCTACCCGGGTAAACAGCTCAGCAACGAAGAGGTAATAGCTAAAGGTTTCTTCTTTGAGTATGAACCGCTTTCTTCATTTTTAATGCTCTCTGCATCAGGAGAGAAAACTCTCTTTTCAACTGACAGGAAGGATATACTGGTTCAGGCTT
>JALSQH010000072.1 GCA_026985515.1 bacterium | reverse complement strand
TAAAGGCATCTGCCAGGGCAATGCTCAGGAAAGCAGGAATAAGTCATGCAACAATTGAAGTAGAATTTGAGGATGAAGAGTGTAAAAGTTTCTGCAGGTAGAGAAAAATTTGTCAGAATACCAGGGTTGTGTATGATATTAAACATGGATAAGGAAATTTTTTTCCATGTTGGACTGGCAAAAACCGGGACAACCTATCTTCAGTATAGATTTTTCCCCTACCTGAGGGGGATATATTATATTCAGAGAACCGCATATAAAAAGGCTTTTAAAATAATAGACTCCACCGATTACGAAAAGTACCTTGTCTCGAATGAATTTGACCAGCAGTTTTACCGTGAAGTGGGAAAAATCGCGGCGAGGTATCCCTCAGCAAAGTTGATAATTGTACTTAGAAGACACGATAGCTGGCTTGCATCGGAGTACAAGAGATTTGTTAAAAATGGTTTTGCTGGAAGTGTGAGGGATTTTCTTGATATTTACAATGATAGTGGATGGTGGAAAATTGAGGATTTTCTCTTCTGGCCCAGGATCCAGTTTGTCCTTGAGAACTTCAAGAATAAACCTCTTGTACTTCTCTACGATGAGTTAAGGGAAAGACCCTTTGATTTCTTTGACAAATTAGCTGAATTTACAGGGACGGAGTACAGGAGGGAGAATATTTCACTAAAGCCTGTTCACAGGTCTTTTAATGAAAAAGAATTGAAATTCAGGAGATGGTTAAACAGATATTGTACAGGCGAAATTCCTGAGAAGCATGACTGGAGGAGACCCTTTCAGAGGTATTTTTTCACTTATCCAGTAAGGTACACTGTTCTCTCAATTGGCAAAATTTTACCTGATTTTCTGATCCCATCAGAACCTCTCCTTGATAAGAGTTATCTGGAAGAGGTAAGGGAATTTTTCAAAGATGATTGGGAGAAGTGTCTTGATTATGTAAAAAATGAAAATCCAGTGAAGGGAGGAAAAGATGGCTGAACTGAAAGCAGGTGATCTGGCACCAGAGTTCTGTTTGCCAGATGCCGATGAAAAGGAGGTATGCCTGAAAGATTTCAGAGGAAAGTGGGTTGTACTCTATTTTTACCCGAAGGATAACACATCTGGTTGTACCAGGGAGGCTATTGATTTTACAGAGCATCTTGAAGAGATTGAGAAACTTGGTGCTGTGGTTCTTGGTGTTAGTCCTGATTCTACCAAAAGTCATGTTAAGTTCAGAGAAAAACACAATCTTAAAGTTACCCTTCTGAGCGACCCTGAGCATAAAGTTCTCGAGATGTATGGAGTGTGGCAGTTGAAAAAGATGTATGGCAGGGAATACTATGGAGTGGTGAGGAGTACATTTCTCATTGATCCTGATGGTAAGATAGCGCACATATGGAGGAAAGTTAAGGTTAAGGGTCATGTGGATGATGTCATAAATCGGCTCAAAGAACTCACCTCATGATGGCATAGACGGTGCACCTCCTTTTGTGAAAAAGGAGGTGCACGATGAAGGACGAGAGGTTCTGGAATCCCTATTTAAGCGGGTTTTTGCTTGGTCTTGTACTTTTACTGACATTCTATATTTTCGGTAGAGGTCTCGGTGCGTCAGGGTTTTTTGACAGATTGGCAGCTGCAATTCTATATCCATTTTCCCCTGATGCCATTTCGTCACATCCCTACTGGCACAAGTATTTTTATCATGGAAGATTCCCACTTGATAATTTTCTAATTTATCTTGTTATTGGTGTTTTTATGGGTGGTCTGATAGCATCCCTTATTGCCGGTGATTTTAAAGTGAGAACACAGTATGGTCCCAGGTTTAGCAAAGGAAAAAGGCTGATCTGGGCATTTATAGGCGGGATTATCCTGGCGATAGCTACGAGATTTTCAAGGGGGTGTACAAGTGGGCAGGCTCTAACCGGGGGAGCAGAGTTAGTTGTGGGGAGCTGGATCTTTGCCTTCAGTTTCTTTTTTGCTGGACCAATTACTGCCGTAATAATCAAAAAAATGTGGAGGTGAATTATGGGGCCTTTATTTAAAATAAGTCATCCATCCCATGCAGTTTACATAATAGTTACAATTATAATTGGAATGATGTTTGGTGCTGTTCTAGAAAGGGCTGGTTTCATTTCAACGAAAAAGCTAACAGGCGTTTTCTACTTTGATGATTTTGCTGTGCTTAAAGTTATGTTCACGGCAATAGTGGTTGCTTCTGTGGGCCTTTACTTCCTCTCGGATGTGGGCCTCATAGATATTGGAAGGGTATATTTTTCAAAAACCTTCTGGATCTCTCAATTGGTGGGGGGACTTCTATTCGGTGTGGGTTTTATGCTGACGGGTTACTGCCCAGGAACTTCGGTAGTTTCTCTTGCATCTGGAAGTATTGATGCACTTTTTGTTGTTCTGGGAATGTTGAGTGGGATGTGGGTTTTTGGAGGGTTATTCTCCATTTTCAAATCACTGTACTATGCTGGCAAACTGGGAAGAATCACCTTACCTGAAGTTTTTGGTGTGAATCACTGGGTAGTTATAATCATCGTTGCAATAATGGCAGCCGGAATGTTCTACGGGGCGGAGCTTAGAGAAAAGTATTTAAGAGAGAAAGACAAGTTATAATAAATCGGGGCCTCCGGAGGAGATGCTGTTACCACCCCATCCACCTCCTCCGGGGGTTTCTATGTGCAGGATTTCCCCCTTCTCCAATGACTTCTGAAATTTCCCGGGTAATTTCTCTTTTTTCCCATTAGAATAAATGATGTACTGCTCTCCCCTTTTTCCTCCCTCTCCCCCTGCAAGACCGTATGGCTGGAATTTCCTCCTTTCACTGATGAGGGTTAGTTCAACATCTGTGAGAAATTCTATTTCCTTGATTATTCCATCTGCCCCTTTTTTCAAACCTTTTCCACCGCTGTTTTTTCTTATCTGGTACTTTCTTATTCTTACAGGGTAGAGAAGTTCCATTGCTTCAATGGGTGTGTTCAGGGTATTGGTCATGTGGGAATGAATGGCTGATTCTCCATCGTGTTCCTTTGATGCTCCCATTCCTCCACCAATTGTTTCATAAAAGGTGAAACTGCTGTTTCCAAAGGCTATGTTGTTCATCGTTCCCTGGGAGGCAGCGGGTATCGTTTCGGGAAATGCCTGATACAGAGCACCAAGAACCACATCCACTATTCTCTGCGATGTTTCCACATTACCCGCACTGACAGCAGAGGGGGGACATGCATCCACAACAGAACACTCTCTGGTTATGACTTCAATGTTTTTCATCAGGCCTTCATTGGTAGGGGTTCCCTGTGGGAGAAGGGACCTGATCACATAAAGGACTGCGGAAATTGTAACTGCTTTAACGCTGTTTACACTCCCCCTCCTCTGATGATCACTTTCTGTGAAATCAAAGAAAAGTTTGTTATTTTTTCTGTAAATTTTTACTGAAATTTTAACCGGCTCATCGCTGATGCCGTCATTGTCAAGGAAATCTTCAAAGTAAAATCTTTTTCCTTGAGGAATTTTTCTGATCAGATTCTCCACCATTTTAGATGTGTAATTTATAAGTCCTGATAGATACCTGTCAACCTCATCTTCCCCATATTTTTCGACAATTTCCTTTATTCTTTTTTCACCATAGAGAAGGGTTCCTGTCTGGGCATTGAGGTCGGCTCTTCTCTCCTCAGGATTTCTCACATTTGCAAGGATGAGGGAAAGGATGTCTCTGTTGATCTCTCCCCGGGAATAGAGTTTTACGGGGGGAATTATGATTCCCTCCTGTATCAGTTCACTTGCCAGTGGCATTGAGCCGGGAGTTATACCTCCAATATCTGAGTGGTGTGCCCTGTTTGCAACGAAAAATTTCAACCTGTCACCTATAAAAACCGGTCTTATTACAGTCACATCTGGAAGATGGGTTCCACCATTGTAGGGGTCGTTGAGTATGATTATGTCTCCTTCATTAATGGAATCAATTAACTTTATTGCGCTTTTTACGGATAGCGGCATTGAGCCAAGATGTACCGGTATGTGGGCAGCCTGAGCAATGAGTTCCCCTCTATGATTGAAAATGGCGCATGAATAGTCTTTCCTCTCCTTTATGTTTGGAGAAAAGGCTGTTCTGCCAAGAAGCTCCCCCATCTCCTCTGCAATGGATGAAAGGATTTGGTTGAATATTTCAAGCCTGATCGGATCAAGCACCATGCAAAACTCCTCAGGATGTTACCACCCCTTTTTGCTCGACCAAACTTGAGTGTCGTTTCTCATTTTTTTGCACCTGACTGCAAATAAT
>JALSQH010000071.1 GCA_026985515.1 bacterium | reverse complement strand
CTATGCAAAAATAAATTTCATAGTTGATCCCGATTTTAAGTTATCCCCTCCCCAGATATTTTCCATTCCTCCCACCAGTGCACAGGTTGGGAAGAAGTATGTGTATAAAGTGGAAGCGTCTGGATATGGGCTCAGTTACGAACTCATTGAGGCTCCTGAAGGGATGAGAATAGACCCTGCAAGAGGTATCATAACATGGTATCCCCGTAAATCTGATCTGGGATATCATAAAGTGGTTGTTAAGGTTGAAAATTGTGGTGGAGAAGATACGCAGGAGTATGTACTCGTGGTTTATGAACCAGAGTCGCAGGGTTGCTCATGCAGAAGTGGAGGGAGCGAGGGAGATCTGATCCCCATACTTTTCTCTTTTATCTTCTTCCTCTTTTTCAGGAAAGTTTCTGAATGAGGATTGCTATATTTCCATTCAGGTTGTAAGATTAAAGGGATGGAAAAGTTAAAGTTTTCTGTAGTAATACCGGCATACAATGAGAGGGAAAATCTCCCTGAGTTGTTTGAGAAAATTGCAGCTGTAATGGAGCAGATTGGGGAAGGTTACGAAATAATTCTAATTGATGATGGAAGCACTGATGGAACTGATAAATTGGTGAAGGATTTCTTTGAGAGATATCCCTTAAAGTACATAAGATTGAGGAGAAACAGTGGTAAATCTGCAGCTCTGCAGGCGGGTTTTGATCATGTGGAGGGAGAAATCGTGATAACTCTTGACGCTGATCTTCAGGATGACCCTGCAGAGATTCCCCGTCTCCTTGAACATCTTGAGAAGGGGTATGACCTGGTTTCATGCTGGAAAAAGAGGAGAAGAGACCCTGTTTCCAAAACCCTTCCCTCCAGAATATTTAACTGGTTTGTCAGTAAAATGACTGGAGTAAATCTCCACGATATGAATTGTGGTTTTAAAGTTTACAGAAGAGAAGTTGTGGAGAGGATTAAACTTTATGGAGAGTTACACAGATTTATTCCTGTTCTGGCTGCGTGGAAGGGTTTCAGGGTTTCAGAGGTACCGGTAGTCCACCATCCCAGGAAATATGGTAAGTCCAAATTTGGTATGGAAAGATTTTTGAGGGGTTTCTTTGATTTTCTCACGGTTTTTTTTATTACGAGGTACCGTTTGAGGCCTCTCCACCTTTTTGGTAGTCTTGGTCTCCTCTCTTCTTTTGCTGGATTCCTTATTCTGCTCTACCTCACTATTCTGTGGTTTCACGGGGTGAGACCCATCGGAAATCGACCTCTCTTTTTTCTTGGGATCCTTCTTCTCATAGTTGGAATACAATTTTTCACAACAGGATTCATAGCTGACATGATTGTATCGGGGTGGTTTTACCCTCAGAGAGAGTTTTATCCCCTGGAGGCTATTTATGAGTCATCAATCCTCAAATCTGAGGAAGTACCAGACAAAGAATCCCCTGGTGAGAAAGCTGATAAATAAATTCCTCATCAGAATCGGGGGAATTGTATCAGAATTTAACCCACATTCTCTTCTTGAGGCGGGATGTGGTGAGGGATTTGTTATTTCAGGAATTGATGTCCCGCTGAGGATTGGAGTTGACATAAATTTTGAAGCACTGCGGTGGGCTAAAGGTCACTGGAAAAATGTGCTTTTCATGGGAGGGAATATCTATAATTTGCCCTTTGAAGATTCATCCTTTGATGTGGTAATGTCTCTCGAGGTTCTTGAGCATCTTCACGAACCCGGGAGAGCCCTTTCGGAGTTGAAAAGGGTGGCTAAAAAGGGGGTTATTGTCAGTGTTCCCCACGAACCATTTTTCAGAATAGGGAGTTTTCTCCGGGGGAAGTATATTTCCACACTGGGAAATCACCCTGAACATATCCAGCAATTTACTCCAGCAAGGTTGAGTAAGCTTTTTTCTGAACAGTTCGACCGATTCCGCATTTTAAAATCTTTTCCCTGGCTTATAGGAACAGGCTATCTCTGAATACATTACTTGCAGATATAATCTGTGAAGACTGCCGCAGCTACTACCGTAGTCCACATTCCGTCGGGACCGACGGTTGTGGCTGCGGTTATGTTCTGAGTGTTGACAATGTGGCCAGAAACTTTCCAGATCTGTTTCTGTTCATCCCATGCCTTATCAAGATCAATTTCAAGTCCCATAGTTGATGCCAGCATTTCCACAGCAAGGTCCTCGGCATATTCACCTGCAATTTCTTCGGTTTCTCCGAAAGCGTGATGTTCAGAGAGATAACCATACATTGTCTTATCTGCCGGAATTGCAAGTCCCACCGAGGCAGCAATGAGACGGTTGGGTTCATTCGATTGCTGTCTGGCAAGAACACAGAATGTTATTTCTCCAGGTTGCAGGTATGAGAGACCTTCCTCCACAGAAACTATTTCGCAGCCAGGTGGGATTATTGAGGAGACCTCAACGAGATTGTATGGGGCTATTTTGGCGTCTCTGAGGGCCATCTCAAAGCTACCCAGTTTTTCCTTGTGCCTGCCTATTCCTTTTGTGAGGAATAATTTTCTTCCAAGGATCATTTTTCTCTCCTTTTTGTAGCAAAATTATACCTGTTTTTTTACTGCAAGCAATGGTGGTTTTTCTGGATTTATCCTTCTCTGTCCCCTGTTTGTCTTTTTCCTTCCCCCTTTCCTACCTTCTGTCCCTCCGTTAAGTGTGACTCCATGGCGGTGAGTTCATTTGCATAAACCACTTTCACAGCCGACCCGATGGGAGGCTCCGCAAAAAGGATGTCTTCCTCTGCGGGTATTCCACGATTGCTCCGCCTTTACCCCATCGGGTCTGTCTCCGTCACAGAACCACTCCGGGACAGAAGGTCTCCACCCGCCCTGCAAGGTTTATTCACTTTTCCCCTTTTCCGGCCTTCTGTCCCTCCGTTTAGTGTGACTTCGTGGCAGTAGCTTCACTTGAATAACCCACTTTCACAGCCGACCCGATGGGAGGCTATGAAGAATGGGGTTTTCACCTCCATGTGTTCCACTATTTCCATCCTTTCATCTTCTCAGGATTCGTTCCGGTTGTGGCATGGAAAAAGTGAATATGTTATAATATTCTAAAATGGAAGATATCCTTGAATTCATCAGCGAAAGACTGAAAAAGAACAGCAAGCGAACCATTAATCCAAGAAGGTTCATTCCCTCTGCTGTCCTTTTACCACTTTTTCTCAAGGATGGTGAACTCTACCTTATTTTTACCAAGCGGACATCTAAGGTGAGGGATCATAAAGATCAAATTTCCTTTCCAGGAGGAAAGTACAACAAGAATGATCTCAACCTTCTTTCCACTGCGTTGAGGGAGTGTCAGGAAGAAATAGGGGTGGAAAAGAGGCATGTCAGGATCCTGGGTGAACTTGACGATGTGATAACTGTAACCGGATATCTGATTTCCCCTTATGTGGGAGTAATCCCCTACCCTTACCGCTTCAAAACATCTGTGGATGAGGTTGAAGATATAATTGAAGTTCCTGTAAAGGAACTTCTTGATGAGAGAAATTTTCGGGTGGAGAGGAATCTTAAAATAAACGGAAAAGTTTTTCCCGTTTATTACTTCTTTTATCAGGACCATGTAATCTGGGGGGCCACTGCAAGAATTCTGAAGCAGTTTCTGGAAGTCGTTTTTGATTTTCGAGCTTAAAGGGAGAAATGGAAGGTATAGGAGTTTTCGATTCAGGGGTAGGGGGTCTCACAGTGCTCAAGGCCCTTAGAAAAGCCCTTCCAGGTGAGTTCTTCTACTATCTTGGTGATACTGCAAGGGTTCCATATGGAACAAAGTCTGGCGAAACAGTCGTAAAGTATGCCATGCAGAATGCAAAATTTCTTGTCTCGGTGGGAATAAAGTATCTTGTGGTTGCATGCAACACCGCTTCGTCTTATGCTCTTGATGTTCTGAGAAAAGAATTGTCTATCCCGGTAATTGGGGTTATCAGGCCCGGAGCGGAGGAAGCAGTTCCTGTTACAAGGGGGAAAATAGGAGTAATAGGGACCAGGTCAACAATTCTCAGCGGTTCCTATCTCAGGGAGATAAAAAAGATCAGACCAGATGTGGAGGTCTTTCAGAAGGCAACCCCTCTTTTTGTACCTCTTGCTGAAGAGGGGATGTTTTATCATCCCATAACTCTTTCAGTGGCAGAAATGTACCTTGCGGAAATGAGAGATAGAAAAGTGGACACCCTTATCCTTGGTTGTACCCACTATCCCTTATTGAAAAAAGCAATTTCTGAGGTAATGGGCAGTGATGTAAGGCTTGTTGATTCTGCAGAATCCATTGCCAGGCATATCAAAGAGTATTTGAAAATTACCAATAACTTGAGCAATTCTTCCGGCGGGGTAAAATATTTTGTTACTGATTCTCCCGAATCTTTCAAAAGAGTGGGAGAAATGTTTATGGGAGAAGAAATAGAGGATATTGAACTTATAGATATAAGGTAGGATGAGGAGATGGCTTTGAGAAGCAGGAGAGATTTCAGAAAAGAAATTAAAGAAAAAATCCTTGTTCTTGATGGAGCAATGGGGACATACCTCCAGCAGAAAGGGTACCTCAGGGGAGGTGAATGTCCCGAACTACTGAACCTTGAGCATCCAGAATGGATTGAGGAGGTCCACAGAGAGTACATAGAGGCGGGAGCAGATATAGTTGTTACCAATACCTTTGGGGCAAACAGAATTAAACTTTCTGAGTATGGGCTTCAGGATAGGGTCTTTGAGATAAATGAACGAGCAGTTGAAATAGCCAGGAAGGCAGCAGGGGAGGATCATTTTGTTTCCACCTCCATTGGTCCCACCGGAAGGTTTGTTGAGCCCATTGGAGATGTTACCATGGAGGAAATGATTGATATTTTCAAGGAACAGGTGGAAGGGGCAATTGCAGGGGGCACTGACCTCTTTTCCATTGAGACAATGCTGGATATAAAGGAATTCAAAGCGGCAATAATTGCGATCCGTGAACTTACCGATCTTCCAATTATTGCCATGATGACTTTTGATGATGGAGAAAGAACGGTTCTTGGTACACCACCGGAAGTAACTGCCATTGTTGCTGAATCTCTTGGTGTGGATGTGGTGGGAAGTAACTGTGGGCTTGGACCCGATACCATAGTGGAACTTCTGAGAAGAATGGGGAGGGTCACAGACCTTCCTCTGATATCGCAGCCCAATGCAGGGATTCCCCGTGTGGAAAATGGTCAAACCATATTTCCCGCCACACCTGAAGAGATGGCTCAGTATGTACCGGATAATCTCAAGGCTGGAGGAAGAATAATAGCTGGATGCTGTGGAACCACTCCTGCTCACATAAGGGTAATGAGAGAAAAACTGGAATCACTTGATCCCCTTCCTGGGAAAGAAATTGAAGTGTTAAAGGGTACTAAAGTTGCAAGCAGGACAAGGTATGTGGTCATAAACTCTGACAATCCGGTGATTATTGGTGAGAGAATAAATCCCACGGGTAAAAAATCCTTTACCGCCGAATTGAAAGAAGGAAAAGTTACATACATACGAAACCAGGCACTGAGACAGGTGGAGGATGGTGCCGACCTGCTGGATGTAAATGTTGGTGCTGCAGGGGTCGATGAAGTTAAGATGATGAGAAAGGCAATTTTTACGATAAACAGCACAGTGGAGGCACCTGTGGTGATTGATAGTTCAAATCCCGATGCCATCAGGGTTGCTCTGCTCATGGTTGATGGTAAGCCGGTGATTAATTCAATTTCTGGGGAGAAAAAGAAGATAGAAGAGATACTGCCTCTTGTAAAGAAGTATGGAGGAGCCCTTATTGCATTGACCCTTGATGATAACGGAATTCCGGAGACAGCGGAGGGGAGAATTTCTGTACTGGATAGGATTCTCACAGAAACTGATAGAGCGGGAATTAAAAGAGAAGATATTTTAGTTGATACCCTGACTCTCACTGTAAGTGCGGAGCAGAAAAGGGCTATGGAAACAATCAAAGCCCTTAAAATGGTGAGGGAAAAGTATGGCTTGAACACTGTCCTGGGGGTGAGTAATATTTCGTATGGACTGCCCAACAGACGCTACATAACTTCGTCTTTCCTCTCAATGGCAATGTATGAGGGGCTGGCTGCTGCAATAATTAATCCTTCAGATAAACTGGTAAGATCCACCTTTCTTGCCTCTCTTGTTCTTCTCAACAGGGATAAGAATGCTTCAAAGTATATCTCGGCAATGTCTCAGATTGGGGAGATGGAAATTCCAGTAAAACAGGAAGAGGGAAAGCCTCTTGACATTAAAGAGCAGATTAAACTTGCAGTGATAAAGGGAGATGAGGAAAACATTGTATCTCTTGTTGAGGAGGCATTGAAGGATGGATATGAACCTCTCCAGATCAGCAATGAGGCTCTGATACCGGGGATCTCCTACATAGGTGAAGAATTTGGTGCTGGCAGGATCTTTCTCCCCCAGGTCATGCAATCAGCGAGGGCGATGAAGCTTGCCTTTGAAAGATTGAAGGAGGAGATGCTGAAAAATAAAAAAGTTGAAAAACCAAAAGGGAGAATTCTCTTTGCCACGGTTCAGGGGGATGTTCATGACATAGGGAAGAACATCGTCATCACTCTTCTGGAGAATTATGGTTACTATGTAAAGGATCTCGGAAAGAGTGTCCCCACGGAGAAGATTGTTGAAGAGGCAAAGAAGGAAAAGTACGATTTTGTGGGTCTGTCTGCCCTGATGACGACAACAATGATGGAGATGCCAAGGGTGATAGAGGCGTTGAGGAAAAATGGAATTGATGTCGCTGTGATGGTTGGAGGTGCCGTTGTTACGGAGGATTTTGCAAAAGAAATAGGTGCCGACATTTATGGTGAAGATGCAATGGATACAGTAAAAAAGGTAGAAGAATGGTTGAAGAAAAGGGGGGATGCCTCTACATAGTTTCAACTCCTCTCGGTAATCTTTCAGATATATCTTTCAGAGCAGTAGAAGTACTGGGGAAAGTTGATTATATCCTCTGTGAAGATACGAGGGTAACGGGCAAACTCTTACAGAAATATGGAATAAAAACTCCTCTCAAAAGTTTTTACAGGGGTAAAGAGAAAAGGGAAGAAGCAGGAGTTATTCAGAATCTGAAAGATGGTTTCAGGATAGCACTCGTTTCTGATGCAGGTACACCACTCATAAATGATCCCGGATACTTCCTGGTTAAGAAAGTGATTGAAGAGGGTATTTGTGTTGATCATATTCCTGGACCTTCAATGGTGATTTCTGCTCTTGTCCTTTCAGGTTTTGATCCTGTTCCCTTTACTTTTCTTGGATACATCCCGTCAAGAAAGAAGGAACGGGAAGAGTTTATTGAGTCACTCAATTTCTTTGATGAGACAGTGGTAATTTTTGAAACACCTCACAGGATAAGAGAAACTCTGGAAATTTTCAGAGAGAAATTAATTCCGAGGAGAATCGCAATTATCAGGGAATTCAGCAAAATCAATCAGGAGGTGATTCGCGGAGTAACCGACAAGATAGATCCGGGGAGTGTTAAGGAAAAAGGAGAAATAACAATTGTTCTTGCGAAGGTTGAAGAAGTGAAGGATATTTATGAGATTGATATTGAGAGGTTAAAAAATATCCTCAAAAAAGATGAACTCATTGCGTATCTCAGGTGGAGAACTGGACTTCCAAGAAATAAAATTTACAAATTGCTGAAAAAGATGTAGTATTGTGATATGTGTCACAGAATTTGAACAGGATGTGAGGTAAAATTATTCAAAAGGAGGTCAGAAATGAAAGGAAGATTGGCCTTGATTCTGGCAGGATTGATTATCTTATTTCCTTTTCAGATATCCGCTCGGGAGAATGGTCAATTGACAAAAGCAGAATCAGCTGTTAAAACCCTGGCCCGTGATCTTGAGTCAAGTATCCTTTCAAATTCTCCCTCAGGTGCAGTTGTGGCCATTGTAAAGTTCATAAATCTGGGCCCCCAGGCAATAAACAGAAAAATGGGAGAAATTGTGACGGCACTTCTAACCCAGGAATTTGCAAAGTCAAAGAGAATAAAACTGGTGGAGAGAGAAAATCTTGATAAGCTTCTCTCAGAATTGAAGTTGAGTTTGCTTGGAGTGACAAATCCAAAACTTGCGAGTCAGGTTGGAAAGATGCTCAATGCTCAGTATATGATAGTTGGTGCTGTGGCAGATGTTGGAAATCAATTTATCATAAATGCCAGAGTGGTTAACGTTGCAACATCGAGGATAGTAAAGGCTGTCAAGGTGAGATTGATGAAGGATGATGTTGTTGCTCTTTCAAGCAAATATATTGTGGTTAAAACAAAAAGTGGAGCACTTTTCAGATCCCTATTGATTCCTGGATGGGGTCAGATTTACAGTGGTCATGTGGTAAAGGGAGCCTTTTTTACAACGGTGACACTTGGTTTGATGGCAGGAGCCCTCGTTTCACATTATCTTGGATATAACGTGTATTATGAAAAGAAGTATAAAAACTCCACAAATACCTCTGACGCCACATATTACTATGACAAAGCTGTTTCTACTTTAAAGTTGAGGGATCGACTTCTCCTTGCCGGTGCTGTGGTGTGGGTTATTAATGCTGTGGATGCATATATTTCCGGTGTAAATGCAAAAGAAGTAAAGTCATTTGAAGCTGTGGTTTCACCTCAGGAGAGGGGCATTTATCTCGGTTTCCGAGCAAGATTCAGTTTTTAATTTACCGGAGGGGATAAAATGAAAAAGATAATCGCAGGGGGAATGGGGGTTCTGCTTCTGATGGGGATTCTTTTTGCCTTTGAAGGTACAAAACCCTCAATTCTGGTAACCGGGATCTCCATGCAGAAGGAATCTGCACCAGAGATTAAAGCCATTGTAACCGCTCTCAAAAGTCGAATTAAAAAGAGCGGGAATTTTCTTCTTTCGGAAAATGTTCCTGTGGAGGTTTTGAAGGAGATCAAACTGAAAATTTTTCAGGGTAAAAAGTTCCCACCAGCAATTGAAAAAATAACCTATGCGGATTATCTGCTCCTGCTCAAGATGTTTACATCAAAGGGAGAAAGGTACATTTCCGCTTCTCTTATAGATGAGGAAACTGGTGAGGTGGAAAGCAGTATCACCTTCCTTTACGAAGGGATAAACTCTGTGGTTGACAGGGTGTTTGCTATGCTGGTGAATAAGAGAATGCCAGTGGCACCTGAGAGCAAAGTGGAGGCTGTAAAGAAGGAATACTGGATTAAGGTTGTGGCAGCTGGAAGGGGAAAGGGGCCGGAGAGTGTTGCAGGAAAAGTTGCGCTACTGGATGCAAAGAGAAGAGCAGTGGAAAAGGCTGTGGGTTCAATTGTGGATGTGAAGATAGTTCCCGAAAAAGACAGGAGAGAGATTATTTCCAGGGCAATGGGATATCTCAAATATAAAATTGTTTCCAGAGAGGTGAAGAATGGCTTTCTGATTCTAACCATTGAGGCGGAGGTGAAAATCCCCTCTGAATATGTGAAAAAGTATCCAGCCCTTTACAGAAAACCGCCTCTTGAAACAGGTTTCCCGCCCTTAACCATGAATATAAAGGGTGTGGAGGCAGACTGGGAGAAGGGATTTTTGCTCGTTGAAGGTAAGGGAAAGATCGGGAAGAATCCCCCTGCCCTTCTTCTTGCACGCAGAGCAGCCATTGTTGATGCCCAGGGAAAGGCTCTGGAGGCTCTCAAAGGAGTTAGGGTAAATGAGGAGAAGAGGGCGGGAGATTTCGGAATGGAGTATCACCTCAGGGGAATAGTAAAGAATGGAGATGTGGTAAAGGAGTGGATTGAAAATGGTGAGTACCATGTGGTAATGAGAGTTCCAGTTTATGGAATAAACGGTCTCACAGGATTGCTCACGGATCCTTCCATCGATGCTCCTTTTTCCTACATAAATCAAAACCAGCCTTCTGCCGGGGAAAATCTCCCATATACAGGCGTGGTCATTGATGCCTCATCCCTGAAACTTGCTCCCTCTGTAATATTCAGGGTTTTTGATGAAGATGGTGAACCGGTGTATGACGAAAAGAATGTTGATCCGGAGTCTTTCAGAGAAATGGGTATGGCTGCCTTTGTTGTGAATGAGGGAAGTGATCTTAAGCTGTACAGAAAGGCAAATCTCGGGTTGCCGCTTTTCATTGCTTCAAATGTGGATTATATTTACCTTGCCAGAAGAAGAGGAAGGGGTCATCACTTCCGTTACAAGGGAAAAAGGTGGTGGACGAAGAGGAGGAGACAGGGCAGGAGACCCTGGAGAGTAAGGGCAATTTCCCTTCCAGAGAATGGAAAAATAAGAACCGGTGTTGTCATTTCTGTAAAAAGGGGAAAAAATTTCAGGAAAATGGTCAGAAAGCTGTTCAGAACAGCAAGAGTTGTGGTGATAACCACAGCCACTGTTGGAGGAACTGAGGGCAGAAAATCTGTGCCTTTCTGGATGGGGTATCTATGGTAAGGAGTGAAAGTTTTAAGAGGTTTTTTCTTTATCCCCTTTTGCTCATGCTTGTAACGGGAATTGTGATCATCTTTGCCTACAGATGGGGATGGTTTGATTCCCTTGAGAATATGAGCTATGATCTGCGATTCAAACTCAGAGGTGTGGAAAAGCCAGATAGCAGGATCATCATAGTTACAAAAGATGAGGAGAGTAAGGAAAGGTTGAGGAAGAGGGGGAGCGATTTCACCAGGTCCTACTATGCAAAGGTTATTGAGAACCTTACAAAGTGGGGTGCGAGAGTAATAGCCCTTGATTTTGAATTCTCTCATCCTGTTTATATGGATGAGGCACAGGATGAAAACTTTGCCAGAGCACTTGACTCCAGTGGAAGGGTGGTTCTTGCAAGATTTATTCAGAATGGAAAACCAGTGCCGCCTTTTCAACCATTTCGGGAGCTGGAGCTGGGGGAGGGATTTATAAATTTTACCCTTGACAGTGATGGAGTCCTCAGAAGTGTTCCTCTCCTGGAGCTTGAAATAGATGATAACAGAATGGTTCCATATTTTGCCTTTGCTCTTGAGACATATATTGATTATCTCTATCCTCCACCTGTAAGCGTTCCACCTCTTCAACTCTCCTCCGATGAAAATTTTATTCCCCCTGGTTATTTTAAAATTGGAAATCTTCTCCTTCCCGACCATATCTATATCAACTTTACGGGACCTCCCGGGACTTTCAGACATGTTTCCTTCTGGAGAGTTCTGAGGGGAAAAGTGGATCCTCTCCTCTTTAAAGATAAAATCGTACTCGTTGGATCAACCATACCAGCCGATCACGATTTTTACAAAGTGCCTTTTTCGGGAAAGGGGAAGGTAGAAAAACTTTCTGGTGGGGGGAAACTGGAGATTCTTTCCTCACAATTGATGAGCGGGATAGAGGTTCATGCAAATATCATTCAGACCATAATGCGCGGAAATTATATAAAAAGATGGGTTCTCCCGAATGGGGAAAAGGCACCTCAGAATTACTATCTGCTTGCGGGGACAATTTTGCTGGGTTCCCTGCTTTTTATTTTTCTATCTCTGAAGCCTCTCTGGCAGGTTCTACTTTTTCTGATAGGTGCAGGTGCATATCTTTTCATCTCCTGCAGATTATTTGTGGAGGATCACTTCTGGCTTGAGACGGTGGCGCCAGTTTTTTCGTGGAGCGCTGTTTTCGTGGCGGGACTCTTCTACCATCGCTACACTGAGGCTGTGGAAAAACGATTTATAAAGGAGACCTTTGGCAGGTATGTATCTCCCCAGATCGTCAAACAACTCCTTTCCAACCCTGAACTTGTGAAACTGGGAGGTCAGAAAAAGGAATTGACCATTCTTTTTTCAGACATAAGGAGCTTCACAACTCTTTCGGAGAATATGGACCCTGAGGATCTGGTGAATTTTCTCAATGAGTACCTCAGTGCCATGACTGAGATCATTTTTGAGTACAATGGAGTTGTGGATAAATATATTGGTGATGCAATAATGGCTTTCTGGGGTGCGCCGGTGGAGGATAAACATCACGCTTCAAATGCTGCAAGGGCAGCTCTAAAAATGCTTGAAAGACTTGAGAATCTGAACAAAAAGTGGGAAAAAGAAGGAAAGCCACAGATAAATATTGGCATTGGGATTAATTCAGGTGTTGTAACAATAGGAAATATGGGATCAAATGTGAGATTTGATTATACGGTGATGGGTGACAATGTTAATCTTGCTTCACGGCTTGAGGGAATCAACAAGCAGTACAGGACCAGAATAGTTGTGAGTGAATATACCAGGGAAAAGATTAAGGATGAATTTGTTCTCAGAAAGCTTGACCGTGTGGCAGTTAAGGGAAAGAAGAAGCCTGTTGAAATTTATGAGCTTGTGGGAGAAAAGGGTAAAACCGGTATTGAGACAATAAAAAAGATAAAACTCTTCGAGAAAGGTCTGGCTCTCTACTTTGAAAGGAATTTTTCTGAGGCGAAAAAGTATTTTCTTGCAACCATTAAATTTGCCGGTGAGGATGGTCCTTCTGAAGTTTTCATTGAAAGGTGTGAAAGGCTGATAGAAAATCCTCCTCCTGAAAACTGGGATGGGGTGTTTGTAATGAAAACTAAATGAGAGGGGTGAATCATGAAGAGAGTAAGTACGATTGTTTTACTGATCCTTTTTTCAACTTTTGTGTTGAACAACTCTTTGCGAAGTGACGAAATTAAAGAAGTGATCGCGGAAGGGGTTGCTCCAATTAAAAATGGTGACATTGAATCTGCGAAAAATGCTGCCCTTCTGGATGCTAAGAGAAACGCCGTTGATCAGGTGGGTTCCGAAGTTATCTCTGAGACGGTGGTGTCCAATTATCAGCTGGTCAGGGACAGAATCATTTCAAAGGTGGCTGGCTATGTACACCAGTACAAAATCCTTGAGGAGGGGAAAAGGGGCAAAAACTACTATGTTAAGATCAGGGCAAAGGTGAGTGCTGAGGCGTTGAAAAATGATGCCAGAATGATATACGCTCAGATGAACAAACCCAGAATTATGATTCTGATTACAGAAGTTAAAGATAACAAGGCGCAGCTTTCCTCACAGGGTGAAAATGCTCTTATTGGATTTTTTAAGGAAAAGGGTTTTCAGATAGTTGATGCCAGCCGTGTAAAAGCGAAAATTGAGAGAAGTAAGTTGAGAATTCTTGCTGAGGGAAATGAACTTCAGGCGGCGAAACTGGGTTATCGTGAAGGTGCTGAGGTTGTTATCACTGGTCAGGTTATTGTGAGTAAACCAGAATCAATTCAGGGAGTCCTCTATGGTGCCAAGTCAACAGTTACCCTCAGAGCCATTGATGCTTCCACAGGGAGGATATACGCTGTGGAAACTTCTGAAGGAAAGGGAGTTGATGCAGTGGGGGAAGGTGCGGTCAGAAAGGCTGTGGAAGATGGAGTCAGGAAAGCTGCTGAAAAGATTTTCTGGAAGATTGTTAAAGAGTGGAACAATATTCAGCTGAATGGTCAGGATATTGAAGTCACAGTTCGTGGCGTGAGTTATTCCAGCCTTAAGAGGTTGATGAAAAAGATAAAAAGAATAAAGGGTGTTAAAGAGGTCATAAAGAGGAGTTTTGATAAACCTGTGGCGGAACTGAGTGTTAAATTTCTCGGTGATCCCGATAGACTGGCTGATCTTCTGGATAGAATGAGATTGGGGAAAAAACATGTTGAAATAAACGAAGTTTCATCAGGGGGGATTGAAATAATTCTCAAGTAGTGCTAATCTTAACTTCTGGGTGGGCAATGCTTAAGAAGAAAATTGTTGCTGGAATAGCTTTAAAGGAAGATTTGCGCTTTTTACTTGAGAACTTCCTGTTTGACACAAAGTACTTTTTTGAGCATATAGATCTTGCCCACTACACTCCCGAAATATTTAATTCTTCCAGAAAGCCATATGCCGTCATAGTGGAGGAAAATTCCATTGTTGTGGATGATGTAAGGATTTTAGGTAAGGCCAGGAAGGTGCCGGTTATCATAATAGGTAACGAGGAGAAAGAGGGGAAGCTGGAGGAGTGTGTGTATGTTCTCAATTTACCCCTTTTCTCGGTGAAACTGATAAATTTCCTCGATTCTCTCGAGTCACATAAGGAAAGGGTAAGGTATATAACGACAAAAAAACCTCTTCACGGCAAAAAAATTCTCGTTTTTGAGGATAGCAAATTTCTCGCAGAAAGTTTAAAGGAAATTCTCATTAATGAGGGAGCAGAAGTAAGAGTGGAGAAGAGTACCAAGAATTTTGCTGAAAAAATAAAGAGTTATTCTCCTGATGTGATAATACTTGATCTCGTTATTGAACCTCATGATGGTTTTGAAGTTCTTGACAGCTTAAAAAATGATGAAGAACTCGGGAAGATACCTGTTGTTGTTGCCTCGGTGAAATCCCAGCTTGACGATCAGAAGACTTCCTATCTCCTTGGTGCAGAAGAATTTTTACCAAAACCATTCCAGCCTGTGGAAGTGAGAAAAGTGATAACAAGGGTACTGGCAAGAAGTTAAAAAATCTTATGGAAAAAAAGATATCCTGTTTCAATATCTCCTGTCTGTGGAGGAACAATCACAATTTTGCTGAATTTTCCATCCGCAATGAATCCTCCTGGAAAGCCGTACATCATTTCTGTCCCGTTAAACTTGACTTTGAGTGAGGATATCACGGGATGATGGGAAAGTTTTATGTTTGAAGCTGAGATCAGAGCCTTCATGATAAGTGTAAGATAAAAGTTGTAGCGGTACTGTGAACATATGTTTACACTGCTTCCCCCACTCAGATATATGAATTTTTTCAGAATGGTACACACCTCGGGCGTGTCACAGTATGGGCTTTCTTCATTCTGATCCCCGATTATTCCAAAGGGAAGTATTCTCTCATTTTCATATATCTTCAGAAAGCTGTCCAGATTGTCTGTGCTTATTGGATCGCCACCGGGAGTTATTGATTGATCATCTCTATCAGTTACGAAGACGATGATCTTTTCATCTGAGTTGCTGAAAAGTCCTTCGTCAGTGGCTTTACTCACGACTTCTGGAGCAAGTTGAATGAGGGAATTCCTTAAGTACGCAGATGTAACCGGTGGGGTAAAGAAATTATCTGGAGATTCATTTTCTGTTAACCATCTTTTCCCTTCCAGGGGGATCAGATCAGGATGGGTTAATGTGGCAATGCCAATTTTATAGCTTATTTTATTCTCGTTGAGCAGATTCAGGAGAGGTGTCTGGAGGAGATCCTTTGCCTTGTTTATTTCCATTTCCATGGATGATGTGTTTTTGTAAAAGAAAAGAATTTCAGCAGGAGAGGTCTGGCCGATTTTGATTTCTTCTGTGATGCTTTTCACCTCACATTTCCCCATACATAGATTGCTATTGCTTCTGAAATCATCTGAAATTCTTTTGAAATTTTCATCTTCCCTGGATGAAGGTTTTACGAGAAAAACAACAAGAATTTTGGGTTTGCCTCCCGGAATCTCGGGAGGTATCAGAGTTTCAGATAAAAATATGTCATAGGCTGTGTAATCGTACCATTCTTCCTGTGTTGAGTGTTGAGTCAGAGTTGCAGGAACTTCAGGGTATCCCATTGTTTGTTCTGCGTAATCACCAACCTGAAATGTTGTTATGGCAACTGTTCCGGGGAAATTGAGACTCCCTGAAACATACTTAATCATGTTGTTCCACCGGTCTCTGGTCAGAAACCTTTCCTTTAGGGAGAAATCAACATTTATCCCCCTTATCTGAAGATAATTTTCCCAGTGTGAATTGAAGTTGTTTAAGTCATAGGAAGAATTTGCCTCTAAGAGGTCAATATCCGATGAACCTGATGCAAATTTTGCAGGTTTGAGGGATATGAATCCGTAAATCTGCTCTTTCTGGTCCAGTATGCGAAAGCCTCCAAATGGAGTAATAAGAGAGTAACTTTCCGAAAATTCAGAAGGAAGAAGGAGATGAAGATCAAGATTTTTATTTTCAAGATAAAAATAACTGGCTGGTTTAACTGATTTACTTTTTTCTTTCCCTGTCCTGCTGCAGGAGAAGATCAGGATGAGCAGAATCAGGCTACTCCACAACCACCCCCGCATATGCGACGACACTCGAGTAATCACCAGTTACCTCCCCACTGTTGGTGTAATCTATCAGTTCC
>JALSQH010000070.1 GCA_026985515.1 bacterium | reverse complement strand
TTCAATTAAAAGGGAGTAGAAAATGCTGGACAGAAAATTTGTAAGGGATAATCCAGAAAAAATCAAAGAGATGTTGAAAAAAAGAGGCATAGAAGGAATAAATATTGAAGAGTTTCTTGAATTTGAAAAAAAGTGGAGGGAACTGGTAAGGAATGTTGAGGATCTGAGGGCGGAACAGAACAAAATTTCAAAGGAAATTCCCAGGTTGAAAAAGGAGGGGAAGGATGTTTCCACAATAATCCAGGAAATGAGAAATATAAGTGACAGAATAAAATCGCTTGAAGAAAAGAAAAAAGAGCTTGAAGAAAAGATAAATGACTTTTTACTCAGAATCCCAAATATGCCGCATGAATCTGTTCCGGTGGGAGAAGACGAAAGTGATAATGTTGAAATAAGAAAATGGGGCGAACCGAGGGAATTTGATTTTAAACCACGGGAACATTGGGAAATTGGCACCATTCTCGACATTCTTGACTTTGAAAGGGCAGCAAAACTTTCGGGAAGCCGATTCGTTGTTTACAAGAATGAGGGGGCACAGCTTGAAAGAGCATTAATAAATTTTATGCTGGATCTTCACACACAGAAACATGGTTATCAGGAAATTCTACCACCCTTCCTTGTAAACAGAAAAACAATGACAGGAACAGGACAGCTACCCAAATTTGAAGATGATCTTTTCCGAACGGAGGATGATTTTTTCCTTATTCCAACTGCTGAGGTTCCACTTGTTAATCTTCATCAGGAAGAAATTCTCTCTGAAAAGATTTTACCACTTAAGTACACTGCCTACACTCCCTGCTTTCGGAGAGAAGCGGGTTCTTATGGTAAGGATGTCAGGGGGATTATAAGACAACATCAATTCAACAAAGTTGAACTGGTCAAGTTCACTACTCCCGAAACATCCTATGAAGAGCTTGAATCCCTTGTCAGAGATGCAGAAGAAGTTCTCCAGCTACTGGGACTACCTTACAGAGTCGTTGAACTTTGTACAGGTGACCTCGGTTTTTCAGCATCAAAAACCTACGACATAGAAGTGTGGCTTCCGGGTCAGGGAAGATACCGGGAGATTTCCTCCTGCAGCAACACGGAGGATTTTCAGGCAAGGAGAGCAAATATCAGATACAGACCTGCTGGAGGCGGAAAACCAAGGTTTCTCCATACCCTCAATGGATCTGGACTTGCAGTTGGCAGAACACTGGTAGCTATTCTGGAAAACTATCAGCAACCTGACGGAAGTGTCATAATTCCCGAAGTATTGCGACCATACCTGAAATTTGATAAAATAGAAAGAAAGTAGGAGGGGTGGCCGAGTGGCTTAAGGCGCCGGCCTTGAAAGTCGGTTCCCGGTAGCCCCGGGACGGGGGTTCGAATCCCTCCCCCTCCGCCAGTAAACGGAGAGGTGACCGAGTGGCTTAAGGTGCTCGCCTGCTAAGCGAGTGTCCCGCCAAAAGCGGGACCGCGGGTTCGAATCCCGCCCTCTCCGCCATTTTATTTTTTTCTCATCAGTGCAAGAAAAAAGCCATCGGAATCGAAAGAAAAGGGATAAATATAACCCTCGCTCAGGATTTCAATATCGGGAAAAACGCTGGTCATCCATCTTACCTGATCTTCGTTCTCTTTCTGAAACAGGCTGCAGGTTATATAGAGAAGTATTCCTCCCCTGTTCAGTACCCCGTAAATACTGCTGAGAATTTTCCTCTGTTGAGAAACAAGGGAAAAGAGAGTCTTTTCATTAAGAAACAATTTCTTTTCAGGATGCCTTCTTACAACTCCACTGTTTGAACATGGAACATCAGCAATTGCAAAATCAAATTTATCCCTCAATCTGGAGGAAGCGTTCTCCATTGAATCAATTACTATCTCAACATTTCTGAAATTTCCCTTTTTTAAAAATGTTCTGAAACTGCGCAATCTCTTTTCACTTTTTTCAACCACGACAACTTTCTTTTCTCCACCTCTTAAAATCTCCATTGTCTTCCAGCCCGGTGCGGTGCAGCAATCAAGGACTTTTTTTCCATCAGGAATTCCTCGCAGTAACCATGAAATAATCTGTGCCCCCCTGTCCTGGATAATCATCTTATCCCCAAGATTTTCAAGAAGCCGGGTGGTGGAAATTGTCGTTCTCACACATTCAGGAGGAAAATCACAAACCGAATAAGTAACCCCCACCTCTTTTAGAAACAGAATTATTTCACTTAAAGTGGATACCCCAGGTACAGGTTTCAGATAAAGGGGAGCAGGTTTATTCAGCAATTCCAGAATTTCTTCCTTCTTTTCATATCTGATATTCTCTACAAAAATGGAGGGAAATGAATATTTAATCTCCAGATACTGCTCCCGAGGGAGGCTTTCAATTCTATTTAAAATTTCTTCTTTCTCATTCATGAATTTTTTTAGCAGTGCATTGGCAAAATTTCCCGTTTCCTTTGAAAAAAGGTTTTTACACAATTCAACTGTGGAAAAGACTGCTTTTGCATCAGGGGTTTCGGTGTAGAGTATTTGATAGATTCCAAGGGAAAGAAGAATTTTTACTCTGACATCTTTTACTTTTTTTCTCTTCAGAAGCGCAGACAAAATAAAATCAATTTGATGCCAGTATCTCAGAGTACCATAAACCAGCTCAGTAATAAGAGGCAAATTCTTTCTGAACTCTTCATTTTTTCTGGAAAAATTCTCAAAAATGTCCCTTACAAACTTTTTTTCTTTTAATACTTCTCTGAGAACCCTGTATGAAAAAAAGAGGGCTGGAAAATCTCTACTCAAAAACCTCTCCTGCTTTCAATCGAGCACCTGCAAGGAAATCTTTTACAGGCAGCCTTTTCTTTCCTTCCCGCTGTAATTCAAGGATGGAAAGTATCCCTTTTCCAGTTGATACAAGAAGCTCCTTTTCTGCTCTGACTATTGTACCGGGCTTTTCACTTGACTCAACATCAAGAGGAAGGGCACGATAAATATTAATTCTTTTTCCATTGAGAAATGTATAGGCAGTTGGCCATCTGGTCAGAGCTCTTATTTTGTTGTAGATTGAAACAGCATCTTCACTCCAGTTAATCTTACCATCTTCCTTTTTGATCAAAGGAGCGTAAGAGGGTTCCCCAATCTGCGGTTGCGGTTTGATTTTTCCCTCTGAAAACTCTATGAGGGTTTTTATCAACAGATCTACTCCTGTACTGATCAATCTCTGCTCCAGATCCTCAATGTAGTCATCAAATCTTATGGGGACCCTTTCCTGGGCGAGAATGTCCCCTTCATCCATTCTTTCATTCATTATCATTATCGTTATGCCTGTTTCTCTTTCTCCATTCATTATGGCCCACTGAATAGGAGCCGCCCCACGATATTTGGGAAGCAGGGAAGCATGAACATTTACCGGTGCAATAGCAGGGATTTCGAGTATTTCTGGAGGAAGAATTTTACCATACGCCATCACAACGAAATAATCAGGTTCTTCTCTTCTCAAAACCTCAATGAGGTTAATGTTACCTTTTAATTTTTTAGGGGCAAACACCTTCAATCCCTGCTTTACAGCGAACTCCTTTACTGCTGTAGGCTGAGGTTCCTTTTTTCTTCCCTTTGGTTTATCAGGCTGGGTCACAACAAGAGGTACCTCAAAACCCTTTTTCAGTAACCCTGCCAGAAATGGCACGGCAAATTCGGGTGATCCCCAGAAAATCACTTTTTTCTTCATTTCAGATTTTCAAGTTCCTTCTTTGCAGGTTGATACTCGGGATTGAGTTTAAGGGCCTTCCTGAAATACTTCTTTGCTTCCTCCACCCTTCCAACATGCTTGAGTATCTCACCAAGGTAAAAATAATTTCTTGGATTTCGAGGATCAAGCTCCAGAGCCTTTCTGAAAGATGAAGCCGCCTTCTTTATCTCAGGTTCATGACCCTCCCATTCAGTGGCATAGGTCAGACCCAGTGCCGTATAATAATCGGGATGTGGAGAGGTCTTGACTGCTTCTCTGAACAGGATCAGTGCCGAAGAATAATCCCCCTCTCTGTACTTTTCCATTCCCTTTTCAAAAAGTTCTTTTGCCTCAAGTTCAGGGGGCTTAGCCTCAAGTGTGGAGGGCTCTTCTTCAGCAGCTTCTCCGGGCAATTCCACCTCTTTTATTGTTATTGCTCCAAAGATGTAGAGATAGGTTACAAGGTAAGGAGGAAATGAAGAAAGAATAAGATCAATACTCCGTGGATGTTCAACTTTTTTTAACAATTCTTTCTCTTCTTTGCCAGGTTCAATTTCGACCTCTTGTGAAGCAACGATCATGTTTCCCTTACTTTTCAGAAAAGAAACCAATTCCTCAGGAGGCAATCTCATCAGAATCGCTTTTGTTATACCGGGAGTATCCATCTCCA
>JALSQH010000069.1 GCA_026985515.1 bacterium | reverse complement strand
GCGGCAACACCGGGGGCAAGAAAGGTCATAACAATTGCCTGCAATCTTCCCATGGCAGATAGTGATTTCACCTTATTTTTGAGAGATATTCTCCTCTTCAAAACTTCAGAAATTTTCTGGAGAATCTCAGTAAAATTTCCTCCCGTCTCCTGAAAAATGGTTATGGCGGTGCCCACCAGGTAACCCTCTGCTGTGCCATTCTCCTTCGCCCAGGAGATTATTGCTTCCCCAAGTTTTCTCCCCGCCCTTACATCCCTAAGAACCACTTCAAGGCTGCTTTTCAATGGATCAACACTTGACTTCCAGGCAGCTTCAAAGCCACCCACCAGCCCCTTACCGGCTCTTATGGAGGAGGAGTAAAAATTCAGAAAATCAACCAGCTGATTTTCAATTTTATCAATCAACTTCTTTCTACGATACTCACCATACGCCCTCTGGAGAACAGGTAAAAGAAAAACAACAAGAGACGGCATCCAGCCGAAAATGAAACCAGCCACAAAATAAGCAGAGAGAAGGTAAAAGTAGTATCTCTTCCTCTTTTCTGGCAGAAAAGTTACAACTTCTTCCTTTACCCTCTTATAGAAACGGCCCACGGGAGGTGTAAGCCTTAAAATCAGCAGATATAAGAGAGTGGCTATACTTATTCCAGCAAATAGCGAGCCGGCCACCATAAGAAGCATCACAACTCCCCCATTTCCCTCAATTCTTCATATAAAAGTGGTGTAAACTGTGTGGAAACGAATTCTCCTGTAATTCTCCCTTCTGAATCTCTTCCCTTCCTCACAAATCTGTATATCTCCCTCAAAATAATTGTGTCACCTTCAAGGCCCTCAACCTCAACAACTGCAGTTACCTTTCTGCTTCCATCAGAAAATCTTGTCAACTGCACAATTACATCTATTGCAGAAGCAATCTGCTTTATAATTGCGAGATGTGGCAGTTCCATTCCTGCCATCATTACCATGGTTTCAAGTCTTGAAATGGCATCCCTTGGAGAATTGGCATGAATGGTGGTCAGTGACCCATCATGTCCGGTATTCATCGCCTGGAGCATATCAAGAGCCTCACCTCCACGACATTCACCCACTATAATCCTGTCCGGTCTCATCCTTAAAGCATTTCTTACCAGATCCCTTATTGTCACAGTTCCCTTCCCCTCTATATTGGGTGGCCTTGCTTCAAGCCTGACCACATGCTCCTGGGGTAGCTGCAGTTCAGCAGCATCCTCAATGGTTATTATCCTCTCATCAGGGGGGATAAAAGAAGAAATTATGTTTAAAAGAGTTGTCTTCCCCGTTCCGGTTCCACCGGAGACAAGAATGTTCTTTCTATACTTAACTGCAAGGGAAAGATATCTGGCAATTTCTGGCGTAAGAGAACCAAACCTGATAAGATCATCAATGGTAAGTTTTTTCTTAAAGAACTTTCTAATGGTTATGGATGGACCATCAATGGCTATTGGGGGAATGACTGCATTGAATCTCGAGCCATCTGGCAATCTTGCATCAACATAGGGTACACTCTCATCAATTCTTCTTCCCACAGAGGAAACAACCTTCTCAATTATTCTCCTCACACTCTCCTCATTGCTGAACCTCTTTTCATATCTGTAGAGTTTACCGCCTCGCTCAAAGTAGATCTTTTCAGGTCCATTGACCATTACTTCTGTAACTGTCTCATCCTCAAGAAGTGGTGTTATCACTCCATAATGGAAAATCTCATCAAGAACATACCTCACTATCTCCCCCTCATCCAGACCATACTCCTCTGCCACACCATCTTCCTCTATCATGTGTCTCAGAGTTTCAGCAACTTCCTCTTCACCTTCAACCTGCTTTTTCCTCATTAACTCAAGAGTCTTCCTGTAGTAGTTATCTGCCACCCTGTAAAAAAGTTCAGAGGACGAAAATTCCCCGCTTCCCTCCTTTTTTATTTCTTTCTCACTGGTTATCACGCTGAAATTGTAAGTCCCTATTCTCCACCTCAAAGCAGGAACCTCTCTTCCCCTTATTGACAATCCGTCAATTTCTGTTCCATTGGAACTGCCCAGATCCTCTACATACACTTCTCCACTTCTCATTCTCACAACAGCGTGTTTTCGCGATACTGAGGGATCATCAACCACAACATCAGATTCCGGGGATCTGCCAATGAGAATCTCAATCCCCTCTGTAAGGGCGATTCTCTCTATAATCTTTCCATCCCTCTCCACAACAACTATCTTCATTCCACAATACTCCACCTGAATCTCTTATCCATCTCCCTGAATCTTCTGTACATTTCCTTTATTTTTTTCTCGTTACCTTCACCAGGTTTCATAATTACAGGGGTGATAAATATGATGAATCTGTTGGTAAGGTCTTCTACCTCCCTTGCCTTGAAGAATTCACCAATGATGGGCAGGTAACCGAGGATGAAGAAACGATCCACTCCCTTATGCTTTCTGGTCAGGTAGAGATCAGCAAGGGCAAGGGTCTGTCCCGACTTCAGATTAACCTCAGTTTCCGCAGATCTCTGCATTATACCGGGAATTTTAAAACCTCCAGATTCCACCGAAGTTCCAAAATCAACATCACTGTTTTCAATGTGAAGTTTTAAAAGAACATTACCAAGCCTGTCAGACCAGCATCTGATCCTCAGGATGGTTCCATACTTCTTCCACTCCACATTTACCTCCCCCTGACTGCCAACAACAGGGACGGGAAATTCACCCCCAACCTGAAAAGTTGCACTTTCTCCATCCCTTACCAGCAAAACAGGGTTGGAAAGGACTCTGGCAAGACCCGTCTCTGAAACAAGTCCAAGGAGTGAAGAAAAATTTGTGACTATTCCAAGATTCATCTGGGGAGAACCTGGCCAGCTTCTTGTCCAGCTGAAATTTGCCTGGATATTGAGAACATCCTGCCAGTTTATACCGTAATTGTCACTGTCCCTGCTTGAGAGTTCCATAATTTTAACATCAACCTTTATTATCCTTTTCAACTCAATGCTTGAGTACCTCACGAAATTGAGAACTTCAGGATAAAGATCAAGAACCTTCTTTATCCTGTCGTTATCCTCCTTTTTCAGAACCTCACCCTCAAGAACTATTCTGTCCCCTATTTTTCTTATCCTTATTCCCTCAATGTCCCCCAGAATTGTCTTTACTTCTCTGTAAACAAGTTCAGGGTCATAGGAGATCACCTTTACCATTACCTGTTCCTGACCCCTGGAGCCCCAGAATGTTAAACTGGTAACTCCGGGGGATTTCCCGATGAGAAGAATCGTGTTACCTCCTATAACCTTCACATCTGCAATGGAGGAATCACCTATGGCAACTCTTCTGAGACCCCGAACTCTGATCCTTTTTGTCTGACCGACGCTCAGAGTAATGGTGGAAACAGCAAAAAGATCAATTACCCACAATAACACTCCAAGGGATATTAGTACCCTTCTAATCATTTAAGTCCTCCACAATGATGAGCAAATCTTCTTTAAGCTATTTGTTTATCTTCGTAACATCAACCTGGCCCTGGGTAGCATCCTTAACCTGATTCGAAACATAATCCGAAGATTGCCTTACCATAGCCGAAATTCTTTTCCCAAACATTCTCCATGCAGCAATACCTATTACAATCACAAAAATCACAATTAAAATGTACTCCAGCATGCTCTGACCCTTGCTGTTACTGAGTCTTCCCATGAGTTTGCTCATCATATTACACCTCCTTTTAAGTTATTTCCCTCTCAAAATTTCCACATATTCGCCCTTTTTCTTTTTCAATCCCATGAGCTGTGACCATGTAATTGAGTTAAAAACAACCTTTTTCCCCACCGGAGCAACCCATATTTCTCCCTTTTTCTTTGCCATCATGAGCTTGAAGAGGTCTTTCCTTTTCAAAGCAATAGTCAGAACCAGATTGTTACCACTTCGTTCAGTCCATATCACCTTTGTATCAGGAATAATCTGAAGTAACTCCCCACCCTGAACAGGGATAAAGAGATATATGCTTATTCTCTTACCCCTTTTCACAATTCCACCAACCTGAGTCTCAACATTTAAAGAAAGGTCGTAAGGTATCATCTCTTCCGGCAGAAGGGAAACGTAAAACTCTTTACCTCCCGCCGGTATTACCTCGCAGGAGGAAATGGGTTTACCCCCTTCAATTCTGTTTCTTGCCACACCACCGATTATGTACTTCTCATCCCCCTTCTTTATAAAATGGGATGAAACATACTTTTCCGGGACGGCACGGTAGTAGAGTTTGTCAGCATCTATTCTTTCTCCCCTGAGAATGGTCTTTTTTGCCACAATCAGGTATACAGGATGAGCAGGTTGAAGTTTCCTTTTATACTCGAGTAGCTGGATATAAATTACTCCAG
>JALSQH010000068.1 GCA_026985515.1 bacterium | reverse complement strand
TCGGAAAGAGGGAAAAGTGAATAAACCTTGCAGGGCGGGTGGAGACCTTCTGTCCCGGAGTGGTTTGTGACGGAGACAGACACGATGGGATAAAGGCGGAGCAATCATGGAATACCCGCAGAGGAAGGCACACCTTTTTGCGGAGCCTCCCATCGGGTCGGCTGTGAAAGCGGTTTATGCAAATGAACTCACTGCCACGGAGTCACACTTAACGGAGGGACAGAAGGTCGGAAAAGGGGGGAAGTGAACACACCCGACGGTGAGTAATTTCCCACTTTTCTCCGGAGATCTCCAAAGATGATAAAAATACACCCCTCCACAGACCCGCATTTGCAAAAATCTTCCCTCCTCCAATAATAATCTTCTATGAGATACCTTTTGATACCTCTCTTCCTCCTTCCCCTTTCCTGCACCTATCATAACACTTTTACCACCTCACCCGATCTTTCTGAAATTTCCCGTGCCCCCGGGAGATTCGCTGGTAGGGAAATTACACTGAAGGGTTGGGGCTGGGGATGGATGGCAAAGAGGCCAAAGGAAGTCAGGAAGGATCTCCCCCTTGCACCTGGTTTTGTGGGTTTAAACAGAAATTACGGCACCTTCACCGACGGAAGATACTACATTCTCATACCAGTCTCCCCAAAATTCTCTGGAAAGGTAACCGTTAAAGGAAAAGTTAAACTTTTAAAAAGTGGATGGACTCTGATTGTGGAAAAGGTTATCCATGAAAAATAGGTTAATCTTCCTCACTCTGCTTTTTACTATTTTTCTCGCCAGTTGCGGTTCATCTTCTCCCCGACCCCCATTAACTTTTAAAGTTTCTCCCGATAAGGTCACTCTCTTCGGAAATGAGAGAATCCAGGTTAGCGTTAAAAATTTCCCCCTGTCTGAAGGCATAAGGGCATACATCTGCGGTCATCCTCTCTACGATGTCAGAGTAACGGAAAGCGGTTTCACTGGAAATGTACCGGGATGCCCTGAAGAGGGCTGGCAGAATTTAATAATAGAAAATGGTGAAGAAAAAATTGTACTTAAAAGAGCAGTAAAGTTCTTTTCTCCATATCCCTTATTCAGATCCTTTACATCTATAGGAGCAAGTTACACTGCAGGATTCATAAATCTCGGCCTTGACAAGGAGGATCAGCTATTCTCCCCCTTTGCCCAGGTGGCAAGACAGGCAGGTGCATATTTCCCTCAACCTCTGATAAAAGATGGATTTTTCACCGCAATCACTCTAAAAGATCTCAGGGAGAATGGGTGCAGACCACCTGATCTTGCAAAAAGTTATGTTGTGAATTTGTTGAAATCAGTATCAAAATTGAAAAAGGATGGGAACTTTCCCCTTTCCCAAGCACGCATTGACCCCTACTTAAAAGTGTTTAACCTGGGAATCGGTGCTGCAAGGATCTCCGATTCCATCTATGGAGCCGCTAAAAGCAACAACGCTCTTATCGGGATTTTCGAACATCTCACCTACGACCCTTTTGTTGACATATGGGAATCATTTTCAGATCCACCGGAAGGTTCCCCTTTTGAAGTTGCTCTGAGGAGAAACACAGAATATATCCTCACCGTTGATCTTTTCGCAGATGATATTCTCTACTGGCACTTTGCACAGTTATTCAACATTCCCCTTTCACCAGGAATAACCACTCCAGAGACATTTAAAAAGATTCTGAACAAATTTTTTAAGATAGCCTCAGATCATGGTAAGAAAATCTTTATCGCTGATCTTCCCGACATAACACAGTTACCCGCCATAGAGGTACTGGGAACATATCTGAAGGAAATTGGTTTTTCTGAGGAAAGTATTAACTCTCTCTACAATGGCCTGCGGGAAGATGTGAGAAAATACAACAGTATCTTCTACTCCCTCGTTTCCAGTTACCCCAATGTGTATGCAGTTCCCTTCTCCTCTACTGTTGAAATGTATGCAAAAGGAGTAACTATTGATGGAAAAATTTACACTTTTTCATATCTCGGAGGTCTGATCAGTCTTGATGGTATTCATCCAACAAGAACAGGCTACGCTTTAATAGCGAATATGTTTATTGAGAGGATTAATCAGATACTCGGACTGCAGATTCCCCTGATTGATATTGATTCAATAGCAAAAACTGATCCTATGAATCTTTCACGGATCCGGGGAAAAATCAACATTGCAAGGTGTCGTGAGGAGTTTTATGAAGGGGAGTAATTCCCCGACATAGAAGACTTTTCCAGGATTTCAAAAATTCTGCGATAGATTTTTAAAGCTTCACAGGATAGGTGGATAATGCTTCTTACTTATTGTTTCCTGACCCTGTCAGTATCAATTAAAGAGTGGCAGAGGTGGAAAAATGTGAATTTTATAGTGAAGAATGATTTTTCTGATATAATAAACTTATGCATGTCTCGGAAATCCTGAAGTATATCCCTTACGCATCTGAGGGCGGGTGGATAATGCCCATTATCTACCTCTTTTCCCTCATATCAACTGCCATCTTTTTTGAGAGACTCTGGTTTCTGAGAAGGAAGAGGATAATTCCCCCTGATTTAGCCGACAGAATATTGCCACTTATAGAGGAAGAAAAGTGGGAGGAACTTGAAAAGATTTTAAAACCGGAGAAAAGCGCCTTTGAAAGAATTATCTCAGTAATAATCACCAACAGGAAAAAATCTCTTGATGTCCTGAAGGAGATGGTTGAAAGTTCTGGCAGGAAAGAGAGGGAAAATCTTGAAAGGGGTCTCGGTTTTATATCTCTGACTGTCAGCATTTCTCCCCTGCTGGGTTTGCTCGGAACTGTTTCTGGAATGATTAAGGTCTTCGCTGCCATAAGTCATCAGGCTATTGGCAACCCGGAGAAACTGGCAGGTGGTATTTCTGAAGCCCTGCTCACAACATTTGCAGGATTGACTGCTGCAATTGTGGCACTTCTGATGCTTAACTTCTTAAATTCAAAGGTGAAAAGATTTTCCAGAGAACTTGAAGACTACTCTGTGCAGATAATAGAGAAGATTGTAAAATGAACTTCAGAAAAGAGGAAAACAACAACTCACCCCGCATAGAACTGACTTCCCTCGTGGATGTCGTTTTCCTTTTGCTCCTCTTTTTTGCCGTTACGACAACATTTCCAAGATCAATAACAGGTTTAAAGATAAAATTACCCAGAATGAAAAATGCTGCCCCTGCTCAATCACAGAAGCCCTTTGAGGTTTACATTGATGCGGAAGGAAGAGTTTATTACAGAGACAGGACCCTGACGCCTGCCGGGTTGCAGAAAATTTTGAAAGATGAACATGTGGAAGCCGTTATTGTGAATGCAGATGAGAAAACTGAGCATGGTAAGGTAATGAGGGTGCTTGATTATATTAAGGGAGCAGGAGTAAAAAGGATACTGATTGCAGCTGAAAAAAATGCTGGAAAAGAAAATTCTGGATTACCTGAAAAAAGCAGGTAGACCCCTTTCATTCAGAGAGATTGTAAGGGGTTTGAATGTTGCAAAGGAAGAAAAAGAAAGGTACAGGAGCGTCCTGAGAGATCTTGAGAAGAAGGGTATCATTTTTCATACAAAAGGTGGAAAATACTTTGTAACGAAGTGGCTTGGTTTCATCAAGGGAAAATTCATTCTCCACCCGGATGGATACGGCTTTGTGGAACCGGAGGTGAGAGAATTTGGAGAGAAGGATATTTTCATCCCAAGACCATACATAGGCGATGCTCTCCCTGGTGATACGGTTCTTGTAGCAGTAACTGGTATCAGAAAAGATCGTGCAGAGGGGAAGATTTTCAGAGTCCTGGAAAGGGGCTTGAAAAGGGTCGTCGGATTACTTGTGAGAGAAAGGAAATTTTTCTGGGTTATCCCCGAGGACAGAAAACTACCCTTCCAGATTTTGATTACTGAGATGAAAAAAGATGCACCGGTCAACAATATGGTGGTTTGTGAAATAACGAGATATCCTGAGGGAGGGCTACCCCCCGAAGGGAAAATTGTCAGGGTCCTGGGACCTCCCGATGATCCGGCCATTCATCCTTTGATTATTGAAGAAAAATATGAACTTTCACCATCCTTTCCCCCTGATGTTGCTGAGGAAGCAGAAAAAATAAAAGGAAGAATAACAAAAAGGGAACTTGCAAAGAGGAAGGATCTGAGGGATCTTACTTTTATCACAATAGATGGGGAGAGTGCAAAGGATTTTGACGATGCCGTCTATGTGGAGAGGGAGGGTAGAAACTTCAGACTCTATGTTGCAATTGCCGATGTTTCCCACTATGTCAAACCGGATACTACCCTGGATAGGGAGGCCTTTGAAAGGGGCACCTCTGTATATTTTCCCGACCGGGTATATCCAATGCTTCCCCTCCGCCTTTCAACAGGGATCTGTAGTTTGAAT
>JALSQH010000067.1 GCA_026985515.1 bacterium | reverse complement strand
AAAGAATTTCTTGAGATATAAGCCGGGCACAATTACGGCAACCTTTGCACCCATGAAAGCAGCGGGAATACCTCCTGCTACAATAAATATGACCTCTCTGAGGTCAGCTTCCCCTCTTTTCCTGTGCATGTAACCACTGTAGAAGGATGTTATCAGAATTGCACCGAGAGATGTGGCTGTGGATAATTTTACCGCTTCATGAATTCCACTGTGTTCAAAGTAAAAGATTAGCCCCGGTACATAAATAACTCCCCCACCCACGCCGAAGAAACCAGCAACAAGACCAGCCAGAGAACCTACAAAAATAGAGAGGATGGCGATGGACAGGTAATTCAATTCTCCTTCTCTTCTATCTCGATGAGGGTTTCCTTGGGATTTACCTGGTCTCCCTCTTTTACATAGATCTTTTTTACAAATCCCGTCACTGGAGTGTGAATCTCATTTTCCAGTTTCATCGCCTCAATGATGAGGACGGTGTCTCCCTCAGTCACATAAACTCCCTCTTTGACCAGGACTTTCGTAACCTTTCCGGGAAGAGGAGTGGTGATGTCCCCCTTCTTCTTTGCCATGGGCCTTCTGGATTCAACAGCAGGGGTGCTTTCTATAACGCCACCTGTACTTGGAACAATTTCAACGAGGGGTTCAAGGAGAACCTCTTCAAGCTGACCATCAATTTTGATGAAGTAGGGCCTCGGTCTCTCATCTCTGTGCCCCGCTCCTGCCACCTTAACATGGTAAGTTTCCCCATGAACGGTGATTCTAAATTCAGATGGAGCAAAGTGAACTCTACCTTCTTCTGCAGTTTCTTTCTTTTCTTCTTCTGGAGGTTCTATGGGTTCAGGTTTCAGGGTACCCTTTTCCCTCTGCTCAAAGAATTCAAGAGCCACCTGGGGAAAGAGAGCATAGCTCAGCACATCCTCTATGCTTTTCGCCTTATCCCCGAGTTCTCTCGTCAGTTTGTCAAGTTCAGGTTCAAGAAGGTCTGCCGGTCTGACATTTATCGGTTTTTCATCACCTATAGCTTTTTTCATCAGTTCAGGGTCTATTTCTCCCGGTGGTTTTCCATACATGCCCTTAATGTAGTTTTTAACCTCAGTGGTAATTACGCTGTATCTTTCACCTGTTATCACATTCAGAGTCGCCTGAGCGCCAACTATCTGGCTTGTTGGTGTTACCAGAGGTGGATATCCAAGATCCTTTCTCACCCTCGGCACTTCCTCAAGAACTGCGTCCAGTTTGTCAAGAGCATTCTGTTCTCTGAGCTGATTTATCAGATTTGAGAGCATTCCCCCGGGAATCTGGGAAACAAGAATTCTGGGATCGACACCGTAAAATTCTGTTTCGAATCTCCTGTATTTTTTCCTGACATTTTTAAAGTACTCCGCAATTTCGGAGAGAAGTTTCAGATCAAGTCCGGTGTTTCTTTCAGTGTTTTTGAAGGCAGCAACCATGGTTTCAATGGGGGGATGGCTTGTTCCAAGTGATAGAGGAGAAATGGCTGCATCTATTACATCAGCCCCTGCCCTTATGGCCTCGTAATGAGCCATCATGCAGAGACCTGTGGTACAGTGACTGTGAAAGGCAACGGGTAAGCCCACTTCTTCTTTCAGTGCCTTCACCAGTGTGTAAGCGTCTCTTGGCATTATGAGACCGGCCATATCTTTTATGGTGATGATGTCCACACCCATTTTTGCCAGTTCTTTTCCCAGGTCAACGAAGTATCTTATGGTGTGAACGGGGCTTGTGGTGTAGGATATTGCACCCTGGACAATGGCACCTTCTTCCTTGGCCGTTTCAATTGAGACACGGAGATT
>JALSQH010000066.1 GCA_026985515.1 bacterium | reverse complement strand
ATTAAGTGCGTCAAAAACCCTGAAGACATCTATTCCATTTTTCCTTGCCACCTGTATAAATTTTTTGAGAACATCATCAGGGTAATGTCTGTATCCAAGTATGTTCTGTCCCCTGAGAAGCATCTGAAGTCTGGTGTTTGGCAGCGCTTTTCTCAGTTTTCTGAGCCTTTCCCAGGGATCTTCTTTGAGAAATCTCAGACATGCGTCAAAGGTGGCACCCCCCCAGACTTCCATTGACCAGAATCCCACTTTATCCATTTTATCAGCAATGGGGAGCATATCCTCTGTTCTCATTCTTGTGGCCAGGAGCGACTGGTGGGCATCCCTCAGAGTGACATCTGTTATGTATAACTTTTTTCCATCAAACAACTCACGGGCCATTTTTCCTCCTTAGATACCTTCATATGCTGCAATTGCAACAGATATTGCGGCAACTATGTCTGCTGGATCCTTATATTCAGTGTAATCCATTAATTCAGGATGAGAATCAATAAAGGATGTGTCAAACCTGCCGGCTCTGAAATCGGGGTGCTTGACTATGTTGAGTGCAAAGGGTATGTTTGTTTTGATCCCGCTTATCATATATTCACTTAGGGCTCTCCTTGCCCTTGATACAGCTTCTCCCCATGTTGGGGCACACACAATTAACTTGGAAAGCATCGAGTCGTAGTAGGGGGATACTTTGAAACCGCGGTATATTGTTCCATCTATCCTTACTCCTATGCCACCCGGGGAATAATATCTTGTTACGACTCCTGAACTTGGTGCAAAGTTGTTTTTTGGATCCTCCCCATTTATTCTGATCTCTATGGCGTATCCCCTGAAGTCGACCTCTTCCTGTTTAATTGTGAGTGGAACCCCATCTGCTATCAGAATCTGCTGTTTTACTAAATCTATTCCTGTGACCATTTCCGTAACAGGATGCTCAACCTGGATTCGGGTGTTCATCTCTATGAAGTAGTAATTCAGGTCCTTATCCACAAGGAATTCCACGGTACCTGCATTTTCATATCCAACTGCCCTTGCCAGTTCCTTTGCCTTTTCTCCCATCTCCTCCCTTATCTGGGGTGTTAAAATCAGGGATGGAGCTATCTCAATTACTTTCTGATGTCTCCTCTGAATGGAACAATCCCTCTCAAGCAGGTGAATTACATTTCCATATCTGTCAGCAAGAATCTGGAATTCTATGTGATGAGGGTTCTCTATGTATTTTTCGAGAAAGATTCTATCATCCTTGAAAAACTTTCTTGCTTCATTCTGTGCATTTTCAAACTGTTCTCTCAGTTCCTCATCATTGCTGACCACTCTGAGTCCCCTTCCTCCACCACCAGCAGCAGCTTTTATCATTACCGGGTATCCAAATTCTTTTGCAAAGGAGAGGGCTTCATTTACATTTTTAACAGGTTCGTCAGTTCCCGGGACAACCGGAATTCCCACCTTTCTGGCCAATTTCCTTGCTTCTATTTTGTCACCTAAAAGTCTTATTACATTTGAAGGAGGACCAATAAACTTTATTCCCCTCTTCTCACAGGTTTCAGCAAAGGCGGGATTTTCAGAGAGAAACCCGTAGCCAGGATGTATGGCCTCAGCACCAACTTTGAGAGCAAGATCAACAATATGCTGGATGTTGAGGTACCCGTCAAGGGGCCCCGTTCCGACCATGTATGCTTCGTCAGCTTTTTTGACAAATAAACTGTCCCTGTCCTCAACTGAGTATATCGCTACACTTTTGATCTCCAGCTCTTTTAACGCCCTTATTATCCTTGTGGCGATTTCACCCCTGTTTGCTACAAGTACTTTTTTAAACATGACAACCTCATGGTCCCTATTATGGGATGTTACTCATTTTACATAAAATCGTGTATCCTGCAAGAAGCCCACATAAAAGTGGCATCTGTGACCTTGAATAATGCAATGATATTTGCTATCATTTTGAGTGATTAGTGGTGATAAATCCAAAATTAAAAAGGGAGGAATGAAGGATGTTTAATTCATTGCCAGAGATGTTTTTCATGAGGGCTGCTGAGAAGGGAGAGAAGACCGTTGTGATGAGAAAGGTTAATGGGAGATGGGAGGAAATCAGCTGGAAAAAGCTGGCTGATGATGCCAGGGATCTCGCATCAGGATTTATTGACCTCGGTATTCAGCCAGGGGAGAAGGTAGCCATTCTCTCCAACAATCGTTATGAATGGATGCTGACTGACATCGCTGCCCATTCAGTTCAGGCCATTGATGTGCCTATTTACGCCACCAATACACCGGCTCAGGTTGAGTACATTCTGAGAGATTCGGAGTCTGTGGCTATTGTCACAGAAGATCAGGAGCAGTTAAACAAGGTGCTGCAGATCAGGGAAAATGTACCGAAATTGAAATATGTTATCACTGTTGAGGGGAAAGGTGACGGAGTTTTATCCTTCTACGACTTGCTGGAGAGGGGCAAACACGCTGGACATCACAAGGAGGTTGAAGAGAGGATAAGGAAGATAAACAAAGAAGATCTGGCAACGATTATTTACACCTCAGGTACAACGGGGGAACCCAAGGGTGTAATGCTAACACACAATAATCTGATTTCTGATGTCGTCGGTACATATGAGGTTGTAAAATCACTCCTT
>JALSQH010000065.1 GCA_026985515.1 bacterium | reverse complement strand
ATAATTGCGGTGTTATCAGAAGTAATGCAGAACTGTTCTGTCGGAGAATTCACAGGGAAGGGGAGCTGGATGTTGAGGATGTGATTGAGAAGCATAAATGTATCAAAGGTCCCGATAATCTTTTTGGGAGGAATTATGGCAGAAGGATTTCTGATACGACATATATATTTTCTGATTCGGGAGAGGTGACTCAGGATGGAGAGATTGTTGGTTATGGTGAATTCACTACTGGAGGGGTAACATTCAGATGGGATGGAGATGAGTGGATTATAGAGGGACAGGGTTATGTAAGGGGAAGTGCCGTTTTTGAAAGTGGGGTAAAGATGAATGGTGCTTGGGTGGATTTACTTGGGGATCTGAGTGTGAATGGAGCGTTCATTATTGATAGCGAGAGCACTCTTATTCTTCAAAGTATTGAGTGCCCAGGGTTGCTTGTCAGGAGTATGTTGAGAGTTGACGGATATGGGAGATTTAATACCTGTATTTATACAGGTCAGATGATGACAGGTTGCAATGCAGAGGTTGAGATATACGGAGGGCTTTTCGTGGCACACAATTTGCACAATAGAGGTAGGATGAAGGTTAAGTTCAGTCAGATGGTGATGAGGAAGATAGTGGAAAAAATTATAAAAGAAAATATTGGACAGATTGGTAGTAAAGTAGTGACGATACAGTATGCTGATAGTGTGAGTGATTTGCCAGGAGTTGCTATTCCAATATTTTCCAACGCAAAAGTTTCTTTTGAGGGAATAATTGATGGAAGGGGTTTTGGCAGAAGTGCAACAGGTTTTGGTTACAGAATAATAGGTACAGATAAAAGAACAGATGTTGATTTAGGAGGAGTTGTTCCTCATTATTATCTTTATAATGATATAACCAATAATTATCCAGTTCTTCACAGTTATGCATCAGGTTCACAATTCTGGCAAGATGGTCATACAGCAATTGCTTACGGTTTGAGAACAGTAAGAGTAAAAAAGACATTGTGGGGTGAAACTGTTTATTCTTACACAAGACATTATGTGCATCTTGTTTTTGTTCCACCTAAAAGTGCTTTTTCAGATTCGAAAATTTCAACAAGTGAGGAAATCTTCGGGGACCATAGAATAGACTGGTGGGCGACAGGTGCAGTTTGGGATGAGGTAGAAGTGCATCCAAAAGGGCATATTTGCCCTAAACCGTCTCCTCCTGGTGGTGGTAGTGGTGGAGGAGGTGGTTGTTCTCAGAGTGGCACTCTTGATAACGTCCTGTTAATAATAATGCTTTTTGTTGGGATACCAATAAGAAAACTATTTCGTTCAAGATAAAAAGGTTAGAAAATGACCAATAGGATTTTAGTATTTTTTTTCATTTCTTTTGTTTCAATTATTTTTTCCTCCTGTAATTATTGTCCTTCTTATGAACAGGAAAGCACACCTTCACCAACGATCTTCTTTTTAAAAAAGGAACATTCTCTTTATTTAGTTAAAGTTGAATATTTCGCGGTTAATGGCGGCCTTTTTAATCACGATGAATGCTATAGCAAAGTGCATATTTTCAAGATGGAAAGTTCTGGATTCCAAAAGCTTAAAGATTTAAAAATAGATGGTAAGTGTGAATTAAATAAGTATTATTTTTTTAATAAAATTTACCCCCTTGCTTTTCCGTCGGATGAGTATATTGTAACCTGGTGGAAGGGATGCAGTATTAATGAGCCTGTAGAGTATTCTGTTTACTCAATTGATAAAAAGATAATTTCCAGAAGGAGCTTATCTAATGGACTTTTTGTTATGTCAAATTATGTATTCAGATATGGAGGGGATATATTCTTTTTCTATTCCAACGAAGGTGAATGGAACTGGGTAACGCATTGTGGTGGAAGTAAATACTGTTGGAATTTTGAGCCAGTTTCAAGAGATGTAAAATTTGATTGTGAATTGCCTGAAGCAATAGAAAAAGCAGAAGTATATATGGACCCTGTTAGTAATGTTCCATATTACCTTGCCTTTGTTACGGATGGAGTTGATATTTTCAAGTTTTCTATTGAAGAAACAAATGAAAAGAACTACAGTTGTAGTTTTGTAAAGATAGGTGGTATTAAGGGAAAGTTTAAAAAAGCTTTTTTCGCTTTCCCGTTCTTTGCAGGTGAAACATCTTCAAGTTCTGATTCTGTTAATTTTCAATTAGTGAATATGGAAAATCAAGAGAAAATTTTTTATAGTTTCTCTTTTACTTCAAATACAGGGGAATTAAAGGAGGAAAAAATTCTGACCCTTTCAGGACTTTTCAAATTTGATAATGGGATTTTGTTTACTTTTTCAAGGATGGATAATAGAGAGTTTTATAGAAGTCGTTACGATGTATATTTACCATATGACTCAGATAATAATCCTGATTATTTTGCTTCTGCATGGTACTTTGAGAATTTTGAAAAATCTGAGCCACTTAAGTTAATAACATTGAAATTCCCTATGGGATGGTTTTCACTTATAAACAGTTTTGGAGGAATGACTCAGTATAATAACTATATTTTTTCTCTGGGTAAAGATAATGTTACAACGCTTCCCGAAGACTTAGGTGAGATAATAAATGGAGGGTGTAAATCGTCATCAAAGCCCACTTATTCTATTTTTCGTGGAAAGGCAGATGAATCTGGCTTTATTTGGAAAAAAATAGGAAGTGTTAAATTTGATTGTCGTATTGAGTGGTAGGTATGAAATTCTCAATAAAAAGTAGATTATATTTGGGATTGGTAACATGTTCCAGCAAAAGCGAGAACTTGAAGTATGTGAAGGTCCTGTGATATGATTAATAAAAATTCTGGAGGAGGATGTATGAAAGTTAAAGGAATGGCTTTTCTGGCAAGGAGAGATGAAGTTGTAAAGAGGTATGGAGAAGAAAGATGGAAAACTTTTATTAGAGAATATGCACAAGAGGATCCCTATTTTGAGAAGAAAATACTGCCAAGTTCTCTGATCCCTGCTGAGCATTTTTTGCCTTTTATTGATAAATTTGTAGAAGTTTTTCATAGTGGCGATGAAAATGCTTATTGGGAAATTGGAAGGGAAGGGGCTAATTGGGCGCTTATAGAGGGTCCTTATCAATCAATAAGAAAAGAAGGAAGTGTGGAAAAGTTTTTTGAAGAGAAACTACATCTGTTATGGAATCTTTATTTTACAGAGGGAAAGGTAAAAGAAGCGAAATGCGAAAATAATATTTGTAGAGCGGTAGTAATAAATGTGCCTTTTAGGCATAAGTATCTTGAGTATTCTGTCATGGGTTTTGTTGAAAGAGCGATGGAGTTAATAAGCGGTAAAAAGGTAGAAGTTAAACGGATAAAATCCTTGATGGATGACGGTATAATTGAATATGAGTTTGTTGTAAAATAAATTTAGAGGGAAGTATTATGGCCAAGCCTCCAAGACCCAAAGAAGAGGTTGAACAGATTAAGGAAAAGATCCTTAATGCGGCTCTGGATATCATAATTCGGGAAGGTTATGAAAATCTCAGTATGAGAAATATAGCCAGAAGAATTGGGATGACGGCGGCAAATCTTTACAATTATTTTTCCAGTAAAGATGAGCTTTATCTGACTCTTCTCAGAAATGCCTTTCAAAAATTAAATAATAGCCTTAGGTACATGGTACGAGATGTGAATGACCCCCTTCAAAAACTGATGAGAATAGGGGAGGCGTATATTAATTTCGCCATAAAAAATAAAAACTATTATGAGATAATGCTAATGACCTCTGCTCCCAGGTATTCAGATTTTATAGGTACGGAAATGGAGAGGCTTGCTTACGAAAGTAAGAAAACGGGGATCGAAGTTTTTAACTTTATTTTGGATATTCTTACAGAGGCGTTCCCCGAAGTTGGGCCTGGTAAGGCAAGATTGATCCTTCTTGAATTATGGAGTAATCTGCATGGAATTGTGAGCCTCTACAACTATGGAGTTCTCCAGGAACTGGAAGATAGGCCCATCGATACCTTAAACAGAGTTAAAGAACTTGCCTTTGAAATTTTTCAGGATTTGATAAAAAAATTCTCAGAGAAGCGGTAGCAAAATTTCTGATATGTCAAGAACATTCAGGTCTGCTGCTTCATCCTTAACTCCGCTGGTGAGCATCATTTTGCAGATTGGACAGGCAACAGCAACAACTTCAGCGCCTGTTGATAGTGCCTCTCTTATCCTCACTCTGGGTGGAGAATCCTTTCCCCCGCCGACGAAGTCTGTGTAAAAGTTTCCACCGCCTCCTCCGCAGCAGAATGAATTTTCCCTGTTGCGGGGCATCTCCACAAAATTCTCCTCTGCCACATATCTTAATATTTTTCTGGGTTCTTCATAAATACCGTTGTACCTTCCAAGAAAGCATGGATCATGGTATGTGATCTTTTTATCAAATCTCTCTTTTATTCTGATCTTTTTCACTTTCTCTGCGAGCAACTGGGTGTAATGGAGAACCTCTATGCCCTCCAGTTTGTAGTAGTTTTTCATTGCGTTGTAGGTATGGGGTGAGTATGTAACTATTTTTTTCACACCTTTTGAGTGCATAAATTCTATGTTTCTTTTCTTTATTTCTTTGAACAGGTATTTTTCTCCAAGCATAAGTATTTCATTTCCGTCACAGATTTCTTCATATCCCGGTGTACCAAAGGAGATATTCAATTTTTTGAAGAGTCTGATCAGGGAAAGAGCAGATTCAGTGACAAGGGGATCAAAGAAGGAAAGTGGCGAAATGAAGAGAAGGTACTCCTGTTCATTGAAGAGTGGAATTTCGCTTTTAAGATTTTCATTCTCTTCTACTGATCCGTAGGGATTCCCGTATTTGAAAACATTTTGAAAAAACCTTTTCACAATTGATGGAATAAGTTCGGGATGATTTTCCACAATTTCCTCCCGGGTCCTCCTCAACATCTCGGTTACCATTGTTCCAAATTTGAACCTGCATTGAGCCGAACAGTTTCCACACATGCTGCATGAGTATATTATCTCACTCAGATGTTGATCAGGTTTTAACTCTCCCGTTACAAATGCGGCGTAGGATAGCCAGAGCATTCCACCTGGGGAGTAGCTTTCCACTTTAAATCTGTTATATTCTGGACAGTTGAACCCCCTCCAGTTGTAATCCGAAGTCAATTTACAGTATCCACATCTGAAGCACCTGTGGATTATTTCCCTGTATTCCTCCAGTCCCATCTACTCCTCTTTTTCCCAGTTTCCCGGATTCATGATGCCAGCAGGGTCAAGGGTTTTTCTTATCTTCTGAATCAATCTGTATGTTTCTGGAAACATCTTTGCCAGTATTCTTTGCTGGGCGTAAAAGTCTGCCTTCCATGGTATTCCTTCAAGGGAGAGAACAAGGTCATTGGTTTCCTTCATTGCTTCCCCGACTCTTTCTACTTCCTCGGGATCGGCACGGTTAAAGGAGTAGTTAAAGCCAAACATCACTTCATGACCGAAGGCAAGAACCTGGTTGGCACATGAAAAGTAAAAGCCGTATTTGTGTGCAATTTCTTCTCCTTTTCTCCACGCCTCTGGAACTTTCTCAAGGGGAATCATTGCTCCACAATACTGAAAACCGCCTCCCTTCCTGAAATCTGCCGCAACAGCTGCGAAGGGTGGTTCCTCCATAAATCTCTTTTTAATTGAATCTGGTATTTCAGGTATAAGGAGCACTTTCCCGCCAAATTTTTCTGCCACCCGGGAAATGATCTCCTTTTTGAGTTTTATCTCTTCCTCATAATTTCCTGAGATCATTGCTCCCACAAACTGATGACCTTTCAGATACTCAGGAAGATCCTGCCCCAGCATGCCAATGTTGTCAAAAAGTCTTGTTGCAGTTATTTCGTAGATTAATTCAGGGATGTATTCAGGCTGGTCCATCATGAACATAACTGAATCCCTGTAGGCTGGTCGTGGAAATAATCTCAGGGAGGCTTTTGTCACAATGCCAGTGGTACCGAACCATGAGATGAATAATCCTGTTAGATCTGGAAGAGGTCCCTTTGTGAACCAGTACTTTGATACTGATAGGGAGCCGGTGTAGAGAAGTTCACCTGTGGGAAGTACCACTTCAAGGCCATTTATCATGTCAGAATTTTCACCGTAAAACGCCTGGGTACCATGACCTTTTATAAGAAGATTTCCCACAACAGTGGCGGTGGGTGGCGCTTCTGGAATGGAGTGCATCAGATCAGGGTGGTTTTCTTTCAAATATGAAAGCAAAAATCCCTGAGTGACACCTGCTTCCAAAACCACATACCTTGATAATCTGTTTACCTCCAGTATTCTGTTCATTCTTCTCATGTCGACCACAATACCGCCGTGAAGGGGAATGGTTAAACCGTTGAGAGTCAGACCCGCTCCAGCGGGGGTTACGGGAATATTGTTTTTGCTGGCAAATTTGACTATTTCCTGTACTTCTTCCACACTTCCGGGAATAACAACAGCATCGACCCTCCGTGGAGGAGTGGAACCCCCGTCCCTGCCGTAGAGAAGTGTTTCTTCAGGGGAGGTGAATACGAAATCTTTTCCAACTATTTCCTTTAAACGATCAATAGCTTCCATCAAAATAATTGTATCACACAAAATTAAAACATAAAATTGTAAAAGTCAATCTGTTCACCCAAGCACCAGGATTGATATACCGGTTAGGAAGAGGAGGTGATACACCACCCCCCTGAAGTTTCTCTCATTTATTCTGTGGTGGAGAACCTCTCCAATGATCAGTCCTGCTATCACCACGGGGAGCAGATAAAGGGTGTATTTTACCGTTGTGACAGTCAGTATTCCGGTGACAAAGTAAGAGATGATCAGGAAAATATCCATGAGGACCCACAATCCATCAAGGGTGCTTCTGAATGTCGTTCTGTCAATTCCCAATTTACCCACCACATACACCACAAGTGGCCCACTGGAAGCGTAAATTCCATGTACAATTCCTGCAAAGAAAAAGAATCCAATGGCCGCAAGGTTTGATAGGGGTTTGCTGTTTTTCCTGTAAAAGTTGTACAGCTCAAAAGCTGCAAGGGTTACCACAATTATGCCGAGAAGTCTTTTTGATTCTGCTCCAACATAGTTAAAAATGACCTGTCCAATTATGAAACCTATGCTCATTGCGGGGAGTATTTTTTTGAAGAGTATGTTGAAATTAATAAACCTGAAGTACCTGAGAAGGATGTAAGTGTTTAAAATAAAGTCCAGTATGACAAGAATGGGAAGAATTGATTTAATGGGATAGAAAAGCGCAGCAAGTGTTACTGCTATGACTATGCTCCCAAATCCAGTCATTGCCTGTATGGTGAATGATAGAAAAACAATGGGGAAAAGCCAGATCATGATTTAAAATTTTGGTTCTTTTATAAGGCCTATTATTTTCATGAGTGCAATTACTGTTACGGTAACTCCAAGAAAGATAAGTGTTACCGTCAGTGTTCCGAGATGGTATTTAAATGGAAGCACATTCACCATCATTGTTAAGACAAAAATTATTGGTACCGCAAAGACATTCATAAATCCAATTTCTTTAATAACAGGAGTTTTGAATTCAGGGTCAACGATTCTCAAAAGAAGAATTCCGGTGGAAACTGTACCTGTCACTGTCCCAAAGATTGCTGCCATTCTTTCGATGTTGTAAGAGTGGAGTCTCCTTCCAAGATATACCGCAAGCCACAGTGTTACAATTGCTCCAAATGTAGAGATAATCAGGATTGGTACAATGTAGTGACCGATTATTTCAAGCTGAATGGCTGCACCTGTTGCAACAATAAGGTAATCCACAGAAAATCCGGTTATTCTCCTTTGAAGGGGTACGCTCAGGAGATAGTCAACTTTAAAGAGAGTGAGAATGCTCCTTATGCCCATTGCGATAACCATACCAAACAGGAAGAAAAAACCCCATGCCAATTTCCCCATGTTGCCACCAATCAACGCAGCAATCCAGTATGTTATATAATAGGTAATTCCATAGGCAAGTCCCACCATCCCAAGCTGAAAGGCCAGAGATTCAATATTTGCAGGATGCGTGGTCTGCCTCAAGGTGATGTTCTCAGTTCTGTCTGGAGGATAGAAACCTTTGATGAATTCTTCAGGAAGTTTGTGTTCATCTGTTGATTTTAATTTTTTCCTCAATCCCCAGTTTACGAGAGGTATACCAACTACAATAGCAACAACAAATCCCAGAATGGCGTAGGTTATTCCCACCATGGCAGCATTCTCAAATCCCAGTTTTTCCCAGACCTTTCCAAAGGATAGAGCCTGCCCGGGACCCTCTTCAAATCCAAGGGGAAGAAGAAAACCAAAGGCGGGGTGAAGTTTCATACCCAGTATGACAAAGATGAGAACAAATATTCCACCCACAGCTGCCTGTAAGGGGAAGATTGCCCCTTCAAAGAGTGCCATCCATAAAGCTCCGAGGAAGGAATCTCTGCTTTCGTGTTTTTCCAGTTTTTCCTCGGGGGGTGTTGGAGTTAGCCCTATGGAAATAAATGAGAGATTGAAAAAATGGTAGGCAAAGGTTTCAAATATTTTTGTATCCATTTTTAAAGCATTCACTATAATGAAACCAATTATTCCTCCGATGAGGGAGCTTGGGAAGAGGTATTTCTGTATGAAACCTATTTTTGCCCGTAAAATGAACCCTGTTATGAGAAGAGCGGACAGGAAACTGAAAATAAGCATGAAATTAAAGGGAAAAGTTGGAGCCATCTTTTCCTCCTCATCTGAACATGTAATTTGCAAATTCCACAAGGAGAGTCTCTCTGAGTTCCGCAGGAAGTATGTTGAGAACTTCGTTTATTGGGGCAAACCTTTCTGGAATTTTCCCATCCTTCACTCCTGCCAATTCCATCAGGTTTCTGATTACCTCTGGTGTCAGCTGGAAACCTTCTTGACTGCTGAAAATCTCAGACGCTTTTTGGAGAAGTGTTCCGCTGGGTAATTTTTTCGCCTCTTCTATTGCGGTATTCATATCTTCAATAAATTCATCAATGTGAAAGACATTGGAGTAGTTAATTGATAGGTGAATGCTTTCTTTGATTCCAGCATAGGAAAGCACAGGCTGGATATACCACCCTTTGAGATTCATCTCATCAATGATGTGGAAAATATTCACCGTATCAGAGGTAAAAGCCACCAGTGTCATGTCAGGTTCCGCAATGAGTCTCAGGTCGGGATGTTCCTTTACAAATTTTACAACTTTTTCTGTGGCTTCTAATTTCTTTCTGGCAAATTCAAGATACCTTTCCTCTCCCACATATTGAAGTGTTGCCCATGCGGCTGCAAGGGGTCCAGTGCTTTTTGTGCTCTGTATCGTGCTGTTAATCATCGTGTATCCTGTCCAGCTTGCACAGGCAAAAATCTGATGTTTTCTCAATTCCTTGTTCCTGTAGAGGATCACAGATGCTCCCTTTGGTGTGTAGGCGTATTTGTGGAGATCCATGGATATGGAAGTTACACCATCAACTGAAAAGTCAAAGGGAGGAACATTTTTCCCTAATTTTCTTATGAAGGGAAGCAGAAATCCCCCCATACATGCGTCGGTGTGAAAGAGGATACCTCTTTCCTTTGCAATTGCCGCCATCTCCTCAATGGGGTCTATTACTCCGTAAGCGTAACTCGGGGCAGACCCCGCTATCAGAATCGTGTTGTCGGTAATTGCCTCCTTCAACTGTTTTATGTCGGCTCTTAAATTTTCATCCACACCGATGGTCTTAACCTTCACACCAAGGTAGTGTCCCGCCTTGTGAAATGCTGCGTGAGCTGTAATTGGAATGATTATTTCAGGTTCTGTTATCTCGGGCCTCTTTTCCCTCATGTAATTTCTTGCAGTTTTAACAGCGAGGATAATGCTTTCAGTTCCACCACTTGTGAAGTTACCGGAGACATTTTCATCCCCTCCGAGATGCTGTGCCGCAAAAGAGATTATGTAGTTTTCCATCTGGAGAATGCTTGGATAAACTGTAAAATCCAGTGCATTTTTATGGTAGAATTTCAGGAGAGCCTCCTCCCCAACTTCCAGAATTTCCTTGCCCGGATCAAATACATACCCAAAAATCTTCCCGGATGACCAGTCATAATCTTTTGAAGCCACTTCATCCAGTTTTTTTCTGATCTCTTCTCTGCTGAGCCCTTTTTCTGGTAACTGCATTTTCCACTCCTTTCTGGTTTGTGGTATTATAGTTTAAAAAAAGAGACAGTGCAAATTACCCAAAATTTTTTATTGGAGAGTTTGGGTCATTAATATGTCTTGACTTTTCACCCCAAAAGTAGTATCTGAATAATAGAACACTTGTTTGACGGGAGGGTTGATATGAAAAGCATTAAATTCCAATTAGTTAACTCTCTTCCTTCCTGTTAACATTTATTCTTTTATTTAACCCGCTTTTAAATTGGGACCTGCATGCAGGTAAGAAGTTCCATCATCGTGGAAGAGGGGGGTTGAGTGTTGATTCCCTTTTCAATTTTAATGACCTGCATCTATCAAGGCATTTCTTGAAATTTCACAGAGGAAAGAAGTGGAATTTCAGGTGGGTTTATTTCAAAGAGGTAACGGCGGAACCATCCCCTGCGTATATTACTCCTGAAGATGTGGATCAGGTGTATTTCAGGGCGAGTATGACATTAATGTCAGGCTCATAGTTTTGGAAATTTGTTAAAAAGCTGGGGAAAAGGGAGGATTTTTAATAGTTGTGATGCAGATTTTAGGCGTTGAAACCAGAGAAGAATGATTTGATAGGTGTGACTGGCAAAGTAATTGAATATATTAGATGTTGGTAAATTGTCCGGTATTGAGATAAAAATGAAAGGGCATAGAGGATTATATGAAATCTACAAAAACTATTATTCCAAGTATGGAGGCTCACCCACCGATTATATGAAATTTGCTTTCCCTGTATTTTTAAGTGAAGATGATTTAGAAGTAGGTTGGTTTAGTATTTGGGGAAATAAAACACTTCCACCTAACATTGGCTTAGTAATTTTAATTAACATAGGGAAGAAAAAATCCTTATTGAATGCCATTGTAGATAATAAAGCCAGACTTAAAGGGATTGATAGTTCAATAATATATTCTCTTCCACAAAATATAACAGAACTTCCAAAAATTGCGGTTTTCGTTCCTTATCCCGTAAGATTGATTGAGAAAATTTTGTGGATATTCTTAAGAACATGGACACTAATAAAATTGTCTCAATAATTAGTGGCCTTTATGAGTTAGATGCTCCTATGGTATATCCAGAAGGAGAGAATGTTCCTTATTCTTTTCAATATTCATTTCAATACCATACCAATCATACTTATGCTTTCAGTCTCAGTTGTCAAAAAATTTTTCCCGTATGGAATTTGCGTGATCAACTAAAGATTGGGGGATGTAAGGGAACGGAAGATTTATTTAGTGATTCGCCTCAAGGATCATATTCAATGATTTCGCATTTAATGCAAATTTTGTTAAGAAGTGTTCTGTGGGATTATGTTAAGCTTAATTATGATTTTAGAGGCGAAAAAGCAGTATTAAAATCAGCAAAAATATGTATCAATCACCCTATATGTATGATGAAAATTATACTGGAAAGGGGTATATTTTGAGATACAAATTTTATTCCAGTTGTGTGCCCATTATTATTCTGTTAGTTTTCCTTCTTTATTCTTGTGAAGGAAAGAAAAAAGCCATTCCTCCTTCTCCGCCTGAGGAACTCGTAGCCACTGGAATTTCTGCTACCCAGATAAAACTCATATGGTCTCCTTCTAAAGGTAATGTACGTGTTAAAGGATATAATGTATACAATAGCTTGGGGGAAAAAATAGCTTTTACTTTTGATAATTACTTGGTTGTGTCATTTTTATTGCCTTCTACGACTTACTGTTTTAGAGTCTCTGCTGTTGATATTGATGGAAATGAATCCTCTCCCAGTGAAAAAGCTTGCGGGAGAACTATGTCAGTAAGGATGGTGTGCCCAAATGGATAATTGATTTTGAAAGAGGTGATTCTTCTTTATTGCTAACACCTGATGGTAGTATCATAGGTTCCAGCGGCAATGCAGTTATTGCAATTAATCCTGATGGAAGAATAGAGTGGGAGTTCTCTACCAGCAATTGGATATGGTCGTCACCTGCAGTTAGTGAAGAAGGTATTATATATGTTGGATCAAGTGATCATTATCTTTATGCGATCAAATCCACTGGTACTTTAGAATGGAAGTATAAAACAGATGGTAGTATCTGGTCTTCTCCAGCAATAGGGAAAGATGGCACAGTTTATGTTGGTTCATGCGATCACTTCCTTTATGCTATTAATCCTGATGGAACATTGAAATGGAAGGTAGAAACAGGCGACGAAATTTATTCATCTCCTGCTATAGGGAAAGATGGGACTATATATGTGGGTTCAAAAGATCATTATCTTTATGCCGTTAATCCTGATGGGACTCTGAAATGGATGTATGAGACACTGGGAGAGATTGTTTCCTCTCCTATAATAGATGAGGATGGAACAATATATATAGGTTCTGGTGATTATCTTTATGCCATTAACCAAGATTTATCTGAAAAATTTGTTTTTGGGAAGATTGATGGAATTATCTCTTCACCGGTAATAGGATCGGATGGAACTATATATATTGGTGATATGGGAGGTAATTTTTATGCTATTAATCAGGATGGATCACTTAAATGGAAAAATAGAATTTGTTCGGATGGTGATTGTGAAATATTTTCTTCTCCTGTTGTGGGGAAGGATGGTACAATTTACATTAGTTCTGTAGTATCTTATGTAGTTTATGCCATCAGTCCTGATGGAAAGTTAGAGTGGACGTATAGTATACATGAAAAAATTGAATTTTTTACTTTTTCATCCCCTGTGATAGATAGGGACGGAATCATTTACGTTGCTGGCCAGGATGGTTCCCTCTACGCAATCTACACTTCTTCAAAAGGCCTTGCCGATTCTCCCTGGCCCATGTTCAGACACGATGCAAGACATACGGGTAGGGAATAAAAGATGGAATTTGATGAACCAACTCTTCCTCGGCGTCAGAAATTTACATATTTCCCACCTCAATCATTTCGGTGTAAGCAATGTTAAATAAATATTCAGAGACGATAATAGAGATATGCATGTTGTATAAGTTGACATAAAAAGGAGCCCTGCAGTAGTATATAAACGTAGTTATCTCAATAACTTTGAGGGATTTGTGCTGGTTAATGCGAACAATTTTGAATTATTGCCCATGATAGACAGCTATGATGGCCAGATAACATTCGAAGTGGGTAATATACCCTCTGAGTGTGACAGGGAAGATGTGGATGTGTGTGACTATTATGTTGTTGGGATAAGGAAATTGAAAGAGGAATCAGTTAAAATAAAGGATATTTTATCGGAGTCTATGCTGGAAAAGTTGACTCTTTTCCCTGATTCGAGGGTGGAATTGTTTACTCCAGATCCAGAAAGTAAGATGGAGTGGAGGACATTTAAGTTTACTAAAGCGGAACTTGAGTTTAAGAATCCAGATGAGGAGTTGCCTGATGGGAGGAATGGAGCCTGGTTTAAACTTGATTTTCCGGAGGATGGATATTATCTTGTGGTGATAAAGCGCACCAGAGATCTCAATCAGGAGAGGATAGAGTGGTTCAATGATAATGGATTTAAAAATGGCAAGTGGGATCCCGGTACATTTAGGGGAGTAATGGAAGTGATACGGTAAGTGATATGGTAATAGTGGATTATGAGGTGAGACCTGCATTAACTAAAGGTGAAGAGTTTGTTGAGAATTTAGCAGAATATTTAAGATTGTTTAATACTTTTTTTCTGAAGGACGGGTTACTTAATATGCCTGAAGATTTGAAGGGTCTTTATTTGTATCCAATATCTAGAACTGATAACAATTTAAAGAGAAGAATAGTTGATTCAAAAGAAGATTTCTCTCTGTTCGGAGCTTATAAGATAGACTCGTATGATATAATAGCTCCTCATTCTGATAGCTTAAAGGATTTGTTTTACCAGATTAACTTATTACCTGTGGTACATACAGATAATTTTAGTTTCTCTTCAAGTATGATAACAGACGCCATTCAATCGGTAATTGGTATTAAGAACTTGGCTCCCTATGTGAAATATCTTAGTGAAAAATTTCCCACATCATCTACCAGGATCTGGGACAAAGAATATTGGGCGCTTACACGAAGGGTAATGGACATCGTTTATAATCTTTTAAGCTCATTAGAGGTTGAAGATGGTAATTTAAAAGGAACAAAACTATATGTAAGTCATGAAGTTTTAAATGATACTTATGTAAGCGATACAATAAATTTAGGAAGTAAATATATAAAGATTAGGCGCCCCAATGGTGCTTGCGGAGAGGATATGCCGGTTTATACTTATTTGACAATACCTTTATATAGGATAGGAATATTTAGGCCCTTCTTAAACATAGAAAAAGATGTGGATACATTGAAGGATTATAATTTTACGAGTGATAGGTATGAACAGGCAGATATTCCTGATAAGGATAATTACTCAAATTGGTTTGAGGCGGTATTTAAGAATTTCGGAATCGTGGAGGAAACAGTATATAAATCGGATCTACTAGTTTATAAGTGGGAGCATTTCTGGAAAGAAGAAGTTCCAGAGCAATTTGAGAATGTAAAAATTAACAGTATAGGCACCTGGTATAATAAAGTAGAAAATTGCGTTAAAGAATGTTTTCCTGTCTCGGGAGAAGATTCGTGTTGGATCAATTACTTTGGTGGTTATAGGCATTATCATTGCATGTACGGAAAGAGGGATAGGGCAGTATATGCCAGGGTTGTATATGATTATTCATGCAAAGCCACAGATGAAGAAACAGGATGTAAATATGATTGTGACATAGATAATATTGCTGTAGGTGGCTTGCTTTATTCAAAATCTGAGAAGAGGTGTTATTCAGGCCAGTTCAAGTTAGAACCCATGCATGTAGATGTGATGGGGTGTTCTATCTCAGGGTTTGAGAGTTTTAAAGAAAGAATTGTAGATAAAATGCTTGGTTTTCTTAAAAAGATCAAAGAAAATGATCTCCCTATTTATTTAGTTCCACCTCCTGGTTATCCAGATAAGCTAATTTTTCCGGAAGATATAACTAATTATCCTGACAAATGGGATGTGAAGGGTATAAGAATAAGGCTGCCATTTGGACTTGAAGTATATGATGATTTTACTATTGGAATAAAAAGTTATAAGGGAATTAGAAAAGGTAGAATTGTTTTTGGTCCCAGGATTGGCAATAAGACGCCTAAAATTTTAGGCGTAATAGATGGAACTATTTTGATTTACGAGAGACCGGAGCAAAATGGTTCACATTTTGGATACTTATATCCGGTCTTTATGTGGGGTAATACGAGCGATAGACAAAAGGTTTTTGGAATTGGGATGCGGCTTTATCCTCGTTATTTTGATAATGCTCATCTTAATTGGGAACATTGTAATATTTTTTATAATGGTCTCCATTACTCAGGCGGATGCGAAGCTGCAATTAAAGTGGTAGGAGGAATCATAAATGATTTGTGGGATGGACTAAATGGGGCGATTAAAGGAGTAGATTCAACGGTGTTATTTTCAGGTTTAAGGGGGGTTAGAATTGAGAAGATAAAACTGGGACAATGAGCAATGAGAAAAAAAGAGATAGTATTTATAGTTGTGTTTTTGTTTTTATTTTTATTTCCTTTCTGTTCCCAAAAGGAGAGAATAACTCATCAGGAATCTGAGGAGATTCCTAATCCTTTTCTGATTGAATTTGTAGATGATGGAATAGTTATTTATCCTGAATCGATGGAAAAGATGAAAAATATAATGTCAGCAAAGTTTTATTTTACTCCAGTGACATTCTGGGGAGATGAAAGGGTTGAAGATGCATTATCTAAAATAAGTAGTTTTGGCACCTCCCTTGAATATGATTATCCGGTGTCTGAATCAATTGGTTTTTTCAGGATTGGTAAAGGTGTAATAGGGATTTTGTCATTAAGACTTGTTTATAAGACATCTTCGGGGAAGGTGAAGGAAGTAGAGTTGTTTGGTAAAAGTCTTGCTGGAAATTTGAAGATTAAATTTATTCCTTTTTGGGATTTTGATTCGCCAGTATTATCTGTGTATGCTTTTCAAAGTGAAAATAACTACTTTTTTTATGTTTCTCCTGACAATATTTGTGATTGGAGGGTGGCAAAACTCCCCCAATGGATAAAGAAGTTTTTCCCGGTGCAGATAAAGGATAGTCATCTGGTAGGATGTTATACAAGGTTTGATAAAAATGGAGTATACTGTAATTTTGCAAATGAGGAAACAAAGATTGTGGATTATACTCCTGATAAATTTTATGCGGAGTATTTTGGGAAAGATGAAAAGGGTCAGGATATATATCGGATATACGTGCTTAATGAGTCAACTTTTTTTATTTTTGAGTATAAAAATAGTAGAATCACATTATTAGATAAGGAAGATGATGTGAGAGGAGTTACACCTTCCTTAATTGATCTTCATTTATGGGGAGATTTATTGATGATGTCGACGGGAATGAGTAACAATTTGCCTGCTAAAGACCAGAATAATTATGTAGGATTTAGATTGTTTTACCTTTTAAAGAATACTGATCAAACTATGATAGAAGCAATTTCTCCGG
>JALSQH010000064.1 GCA_026985515.1 bacterium | reverse complement strand
CAGAGATAACTGAGTTACTAAGCAGGGAGGAGCTGGATTCTCTTTTTGATCTGAGTTACTATACAAAAAACATAGACTTTGTTTTCAGTCGAGTATTTGAAGAATAAAAAAAGGAGATAGTCATGGAAAAAAGGGAAAAGCTTTACGAGGGTAAAGCAAAAATTATGTTTGCAACTGATGATCCATCATTACTCATTCAACACTTCACAGATAACGCTACGGCTTTTAATGGTAAGAAGAAGGGAATCATAAAGAACAAAGGAATCATTAACAACAAAATTACTGCAAAGATTTTTTCCATGCTGGAGGAAAAAGGGATTCCAACGCACTTTGTTGAAGTGATTAATGACAGAGAGATGCTTGTGAAAAAGCTTGACATAATAATGGTTGAACTTGTTGTGAGAAATATAGCTGCAGGATCTCTTGCAAATAGACTGGGGATCGAAACTGGCACCGAGCTTCCCTTCCCCATAGTGGAGTATTACTATAAGAGTGACGAACTTAATGACCCGATGATCAATGAATGGCATATAAAATACCTGAATCTTGCCACCCCTGAAGAGCTGCAGTACATGGTTGATACTGCACTGAAGGTAAATGATATTTTGAAGAAATTTTTTGATGAAAGGGATATAAAGCTGGTAGATTTTAAACTTGAATTTGGAAGACATGATGGGAAAATTCTCCTTGGTGATGAGTTCACTCCCGACGGATCAAGATTATGGAACAAGTCTGACAATTATATTCTGGATAAAGACAGATTCAGAAAAGATCTCGGCTTCGTAGAAGAAGCCTATGAGGAAGTTTGCAGAAGAGTGTGTGGAGAGTGAAGATGAGGGCAAAGGTGCATGTGGCTTTGAAAAAAAGCGTTCTTGATCCTCAGGGGAAAACAATTCTTCAGGCTCTCCATAGACTTGGATATGAAGAGGTGAAGGATGTGAGACTTGGCAAGGAGTTTTACATAGAAATTGATGAATCAGATCCCGGGAAGGCAAGGGAAAGACTTGAAGAAATGGCCAGAAAACTTCTTGCCAATACTGTGATCGAAGATTTTGTGGTAGAGGTTGAGGAATGAAATTTGGTGTGGTGGTTTTCCCCGGTTCCAACTGTGAGCGGGATTGTTATCATGTGGTTAAAAATGTACTTGGACAGGAAAGCAAATACCTGTGGCATAAGGATCGTGATCTTGGAGGGGTGGATGTCCTGATTATTCCAGGTGGATTCTCTTATGGTGACTATCTTAGAGCCGGGAGTATTGCAAGATTTTCCCCTATAATGGAGGAAATAATAAGGTTTGCAAAAAGGGGAGGGCTGGTAATAGGAATTTGCAATGGATTTCAAATTCTTGTGGAAAGTGGGCTGTTGCCAGGTGCCCTGATGGTTAACAAAAATCTCAAGTTTATATGTGAAGATGTTTACCTCAGAGTTGAGACAACAGATACACCCTTTACCCGTCTGTTCAGGAAGCATGAAGTTGTGAAGATGCCAATTGCTCATAAGGAGGGTAACTATTTTGCTCCACCGGATGTAATAAAGAGACTGGAGGATGAAGAAAGGGTTGTATTTCGTTACTCAACCCCTGATGGGGAAATTGCAGAAGATGCAAATCCGAATGGTTCTGTGAATAATATAGCGGGCATAGTTAACGAAGGAAGAAATGTCCTTGGTATGATGCCTCATCCTGAAAGGATGGCTGAAAAGATCCTTGGCGGTGATGATGGAAAAAAGGTTTTTGCCTCTTTGCTGGAGGTATTTTAATGGGTGAAGGTGGTGAAAAGACACTTGAAGAACTGTTCCGCAGGCTTGAAGAAATTGTGAAAAATCTTGAGAGTGGAAGCATCCCTCTTCAGCAGGCTCTGGATGAATTTGAAGAGGGTATCTCAATTGCCAAAAACATATCCTCACTGCTTGAAAAGGCCCAGAAAAAAGTTGAACTGCTCATGAAAGAGAAGGAGGATCTTATCAGGTCTGAACCCTTTAAGTTTTTCGGTGAGGGTGGTGACAGGGAAGATTGAAACTGCAATAATCTTTACCGATGGAGCTTCAAGGGGTAATCCTGGAAGGGCAGGTGCCGGATTTGTAATTTATTCAGTTGAAGGGGAAAAACTGAGGGAAGGTTCCTATTATCTGGGAAATAAAACAAACAACCAGGCAGAATATGAAGCCCTGATCAGGGCTCTGGAAACCGCTGTTGATATGGGTATCAGAAAAATCGAAATCAGAAGTGATTCTCAGTTACTCATAAGGCAACTTCAGGGTTCCTACAGAGTAAAGAGTCCAAACATTATCCCCCTGTACGAGAAGGTGAAAAGCCTCCTGGAAAATTTTTCAGATGTGAGATTAAAGCATATTCCCCGGGAATTAAACAAAGAAGCAGATGCCCTGGCAAACAGGGGGATAGATTCATCTGGATAGTTTCTTTTTAAGTTCAGGGATAATCTCATCCAGCAGTTGATCTGCGAGATCTTCTTTACTCTGGATTTCAAATTTTTTTACAGTACCATCTCTATTTATCAGATATCCAGAATTGGTCTCTGTTCCAAATCCTGACCCCGCAGCTGTCAGATCATTGGCAAATATCATATCGAGACCTTTCTTTTTCATCTTCTCTGTTGCATTTTTCATGAGATTTTCTGTTTCAGCTGCAAAACCCACGATTATTCCATCTTTTAATTTTTTCGCGACTTCCGAGATAATGTCTGGAGTTTTTACAAGAGTAAGGGTGAGTTTTTTCTCCTTTTTTTCCTTTTTCATCTTTTGTGAAACTGGTTTTTCAGGACGGAAATCAGCCACAGCAGCAGCACCAATAAATATAGCCGTATCATCAAGATTTTCCTCTGTTTTTTTCATCATTTCTTCCGCAGAAGTAACCCTGACCAGTTCCACACCATACGGTGGTTCAATGGTTGAGGGACCTGAGATCAGAACAACTCTGGCACCTCTCATGGCAAGTTTTCTTGCAAGGGCATATCCCATTTTTCCAGTGGATGGATTTGAAATATACCTCACAGGGTCAATATGTTCACGGGTCGGTCCAGCAGTTACTATTGCCTTTATTCCACTGAAATCTTTTGGAGCCAGGAAATATTCAATTCTTTCAAGAATTCTTGCCGGTTCTTCCATCCTTCCTTTACCTTCATACCCGCATGCAAGATAACCTGAGGCTGGTTCTATGATTATGTGTCCATAATCCTTCAGCGTTTTAATATTTCGCTGCACAATTTTATTCTCATACATATGGACATTCATTGCAGGTGCTATCAAAATTGGCCTGGTGTAGGCGAGAGCAATGGTACTCAGGAAGTCATCTGCAATACCAGATGCCAGCTTTCCTATGAAGTTGGCGGTTGCAGGTGCAACAACGAAGGCATCTGCCTCATCAGGGAGTGTAATGTGTTTTATTTCAGCACCATGCATTGTATCAAAAGTTGATTCTATTACCGGATTCTGGGAAAGTGTCTGACAGGTGAGAGGAGTGATAAACTTTTTTGCATTTTCAGTCATTACTACATTGACAGTTGCTTCTTTCTTTATGAGAAGCCTGACCAGTTCACAGCTTTTATACGCAGCTATACCCCCCGTTATTCCCAGAAGAATTTTTTTCCCTTTCAAGTAATTCACCAGATACCTCCTTGAAGAAAGGGGTTATACTTTTTTTCCTCTCCAATAGTGGTTGGTTCTTCGTGTCCCGGATAAGCCACTGTATCATCAGGAAGTCTGAAGAGTTTGTTTTTTATGGAGGATATGAGTAACTGATAATTTCCCCCGGGTAGATCTGTTCTTCCAATACTTCTCCTGAACAGAGTATCGCCGCTGAAAAGAATCTTTTCATCTGGTATGAAGAGGGAAATGCTTCCGGGAGAATGTCCAGGGGTTTCAATAACTCTCAATTCATACTCTCCAAGCTTTATG
>JALSQH010000063.1 GCA_026985515.1 bacterium | reverse complement strand
CCAAGCATATACTTTTCAAAATTTTTCTTTATCCATTCCTCTATTTCTTGATCATCAACTCCTTCAGGATCATTTCCAAATGTTTTGTAAAAATCCTTTAAGATAGCTGAATAAACCTCCTCAACATCTTTATCTTCAAACTTAGTATTTATAAGCACTCCAGTGTAAGAGTTACCCTTTTGTAATGTTCCACAATATGAGAATTTACAACAATAACAGCAGCTACATTCCACAGAATCTGGATCTTATCATTTCCCCTGACAAAATGCATATACGCAATACGCATAAGCTCATGTATTATTATGGCAGCCATAACATCTGAACCGAATTCGTAAAGCTGGGTTACTAGGACTATTCTTGTGCCGTTTTGCAGATATCTGAAGTTGCCAAAGGCGATTTGGGTGAGGGCTGATAGCTCGAACGAGATACCCGCTTGTTATATGCCGTCGCCACCATCATTCACCTTCTCCGAGGTCTATTGTTGTATGTACTATACCAATCCCTCCACCGTCATAGTTCATATCATTATCCCCTTCGCCTCCTTCGTTACCATATCCATCGCTATAAGAAGACAGAAATTTTAAAACATCCTTTAAATTTTCTCTTTCTGCCTTTTTTCTTATCGTATAAAGCAAATCATGCAAAAATTGAAAAGCATGTCTGTTGGAGAGTAATTTTTTAGCATATATTAACTCTCCTATGTGTCCTTTTAAATACTTATATGTGTCCTTTTAAATACTTATCTGAAAAATCATACACATTATATGAAATGCAATTATTCCCTAATATCTGTAAATTACACATAAAGGGAAAATATCTAAAATAGCGTGGGTAAAAGTAGATTAATTTATGTAAAAGGTGATAAAACTCTTCAAGATCTATATCATCCGAGAGATGCCAGCAACAGGAACAAGGGCAAAAATGATTTGGGGTAATAATTGACAACAAATTTTTTAATTCTAATTTCTTTTTTCCTGACATAATTGTCCCCAATTGTTCTGAACTGACTAAAGCAAAATCACCGGGATAATAAAGTAACCCATGGGAACCAAGACATCCTGAGTAATTGGGTAGATTATAGTTTTTCTTAGGTATTAGTGAATTATTTGCACCTCTGAATGTCGGAAATTTAGAAAGTAAATAAAGTTGTTCTTTAGCACCATCGTTATTGAACTTCCATTGGACATTTTTTGATTTTTTTACTTGGGTAATAGTCATTTTCTCAAAATATTTTTTGCCATTATAAACAACAGATAAGATAAAAATAATATCTCCAAGTTCTCGTCGAGTGCTTTTTCCATAATATTCAAATTCTACCTGAGATTTATTCCCGTGAATAAAAACCGAATTAGTAGAAATATTAAGTCTATTGCCCCCTGTAGAAAATTGCCCAATGCTGTTTATAATATTTTCAATAATCTTAACGACTTCTGGTTCTCTGAGATTGTAGCTTTTTTGTATTCCATTTAGTAATCTTTTAGATAGATGTTTCGAATGTAGCATGAATTTTTCATCATACATAACTTCCACATATTTTTTAATGCAGTTTAATACATCTCTCATTGTTTTACCTCCTTTTAGCGATGGCGTATCGGTATATTCGTAACTATCAATTAATTTCTCAATATCAAAAGGTATGTAACTTAACATTGTGGACCAGAATGGTCCCATAAGAGAAACGATCAATCTGGCATCATCAACCTTTCTGTGCAATTTATCAGGATCAAATCTATCCTTTTTTCTCATCATATAGAATCTTTAAGTAACGAATTTACCATTCTGGAAAGATCCTTCAGGATCAAAACAGCATACTTTCTCCTTGTAAAATCCTCCAGAGCTTTTTTATTCAACTTGGATAGGAAAATTATTTTGTGTTCATTGGTTATTCCACTCTGCTTAAAAAATATTACAATATTCTTAATAGGAATCTTTTTTAATCAACTTGAAATGCTTTGAGTAATACACAGCAATTGCTGAAAGAAGTGCATGTATAAAAGAAGGTTCTGTAGTCTTTGCAACTTTAACAATATTCCCTTTAAAGCTCATACCAGAAACATCAATTTTCCTGTAGTGTCTGTAAAAGGTCATGAATGCACTGGCTTCTCCCTTCCCCACAGCAGATTCAACCAGATTTCTTATTGTGGTTATGGATGGTTTTTCAGATCTGATTTCATCCTCAATGAGTCTTGATGCAAATTCCCAGCTTCTTGGAGAAGGAAAGGCATGATCTCCTGTATTGTTGTAGAGAGAGTTTTCCCCCCTGAATTTTTTGTAACTGATAATCGGCTCAACAATCCCGTTTCTCTTCGCCCACTTAATCCATTCATCAACATCAACCTTCAATTGAAAATGAACAAATCTGTTTGAAAGAGCCTGGGAGAGAGTTTGAACAATGGCAGAATCCTCTTCAAGATTTCCTGCAGCAAGCACCACAGTACCTGGAGCAAACTTCCACTCTCTCAATCTCTTTTCAAGTACTATCTGGTACGCGATTGACTGATGAAGTTTTGTAACTGCAGCATTTATTTCATCAAGGAAAATGAAAGCTGGTTTATCCACAGGTACCCATGAAGGTCTCAACCAGACTGACAATCCCTTTTCACGATCCGGATAGAGAATCCCTCCAATCTTAGTGGGATCTGACTGAGCAAGTCTGATATCAATTAGAGGCAAACCCATTTCAGATGCGATTTCCCTTGCCATTGTTGATTTTCCGATGCCAGGATGACCCCACAGGAAAACAGATAATCCTTTCTGTAAAGCATGTTTCACAAGTTTTTTAGCCTCAGAATACCTGTACCCTTTAACAGCCATCTTTTACCCCTTTATTTCTTCTATTAACTTGGGAAGGATCATAAATTCCCTGCCCGTATGGTAGAGAACTCCAATTATGTGTTTGCAGTAACCATGTGTTTTGGTGGTGAAATCGGGACATGTACAGCTCCACTCTTTCAATCTCTCCTCTTCATCAAAGATCAACTTTACAGTGTAATCCTGTGTTCCACCAGTAACAAGGTATGTCTCTTCCGTATCGGTAATTTCTATCTCATGAACTTTATAGTGTTTCTTGAAATCTCTCAAAACCCTCCTTATTCTGGTGTGGAATGTGTAATCCAATTCTCATTCCTCCTTCAACAACTTGTTCAGAGTTGGTTGCGAAACATCAAGAATGGAAGCAGTTTTCTTTTTATTCCTACCAGTGAGTTCAAAAACATACCTTGCATACAGACGCTCTATCTCCTTAAGAGCAGGGGGATTTGAAGAATCGATTCCCACTGAAAAGAACTTCTCTCCAGAGGTTAAAGGTGTTCCACCCTCTTTAAAAATATCTTCATCATACAATTTTCTTTCCAGTGTCACATACCTCAAAATGACCTTTTTCATCTCTCTTGCATTTCCCCTGTTCCAGGGATGGGAGAGGAATGACTGAATAACGGGTTTTGGAATGATGGTATAGTAAAAGCCCTTGAGGGATTCCCTTTCTGCAAGCTCCTCCTTCCCCTTTTTTCTCAAATACTCTTCCACAATAAACCTGTTTCTTGAAGTAAACCCGTACACAAAGTTATTTATCAATCTCAACTTATCTTCGCTGTGCCATTCCCTCAGAGGGGGTAATCTCAATATAAATGTAGATAAACGATGAAAAAGATCAGGCAGAAGCTTTCCATCCTTTATTGCAGTTTCAGGAAGCATATTGGAGGCAGAAATAATTTTCACATTCTTTACCTTTTTCTCTTCCGTGCCACCCACTTTTCTGAATTTTCCACTCTGTATGAACCTCAACAGCTTCGCCTGAAGGGAAATAGGCATTTTGTCTATTTCGTCAAGGAAGAGAACTCCTCCCGATGCCTCCTCGACAAGTCCCTTCTTTGAACTTTCCGCACCTGTAAAAGCTCCCTTTTCATATCCAAAAAGTTCACTCTCAAGGAGATCAGGAGGAATGGCCGCACAGTTGAGGGCAACAAATTTACCCTTTGGAGAAATGGTAACTTTCCTGAGATAAAAAATACTCTGAGCCACACACTCTTTCCCTGTTCCCGTCTCACCATAGATGAATACAGTTTCATCGTTCAGGGCTATCTTCTGAAGATCATTTTTAAGTTCAACAATGGCAGGGGTTATCTTGGCCTGTATAACACAGTAATCATCTTCCGGCTGATCAAGGGTAAGTTTCTTGAGAATGGCTGGTTTTTTCAATCTCCTGCCACACTCCTTAACCCCTCCGGGAAATATCTCCAGAAATACTCTCTCATCCCTTGTGGTTACATACCATCTCCTCAGTGCCTCGTAATCCGGTAAAATTGATTCCTCAACTCTTATTCTCTCACCCCAGAACTGGAAGAACTCTTCATCATACAGGAAATTTACACGGTCACCCTTTTCCCTGTATCTTTCAAGGTCAGTAAACTCATCCTTCAACCAGAAAATAACCCTGCTTCCTCTTTCCCGGAGTGCTCTATCCACTTCTAAAAAGAACAATTCAGCTTCTCTCTTATATTCCTCTCTTGCATAGGGAGCCACCTCAGGCGGAAGATTCTTTACGATAATTATCAGGGTATTATCAAGCATGGATAATTCTTTCAATTTCTTCAGGATAAAAAGGGCACTTTCATATTCAGGGACAACCTCCACAAACCCTTTTTCAAAAGCACTGCAGGCAAGATAAATGGAAGATAGAAGAGAATCTTTATTGTTTGTGAAGACTAATTTCAATCTTTTCCAGTGTTTCATCTCACTCATTTTAACATAATACTGCCCTTAAATAAATCTCACTCAGGGTCACAAATCCCACCACTGCACAGCTGAAAGATCATTCCAGTTTTTACAAATTCCCCGATCTGCTCATTGGCCACATCAAGACAGAATGGAGCTTCATGGGCACTGACATACCTGTCCCCGCATTTAACCACTGTTGTTTGCTTGCCAGAAATGGGGGAATTGCTATCCGGAGGAAGAGGATCAGGATGGGCATCCCACTGGGTCAGGGCACTTGTTAAAGGACCCTCTTTTTCTTCAATCCCGAATGGGGAATCAATGAGATGCTTTAATCCAGGAATCCCCGCAGTTCTTGCCCATATCTCCGTGGTAATATTGCTCACTGCTGGATCACCTATGCTCTCCTGGGAGAGAATCCTCACCCCCGAAAAATCAAGATTACATTTCCCCCACAATCCTCTGAAAGGAAGGGGGATCGCTTCACAGAGATCAGAGAGATTTTCAGATCCTTTTAAATTGTAGTATCTTGCAAAAGTTATCGGATCCACAAAATCAAAAAAGAACTGAGCCAGAATTGCCATTTTCGTCACCTCTTCGAGGTCAGGTATTTTTGCAAGGAAAAGATTTTCAAACATTGTCCAGTTTTGATATCTCTGGAATAGTATTGACCATATTCCCCCATTCACCACCAGAACAAATCCCCTGAAAAAAGGATAGAGGGTATTTGCTGTATATGCGAATGTGGCACCCTGAATCCCCCCATTGGAACCCCCATAGTAATAGATACCTAACTTATTTTTCCCATCAACACCCAGAGTTACTGGATAAGGATATACAAGGTCCATAATTGCAGGAATGGATTTAAGAAGAAAAAGAAAATTCAGATGACCCTGCAGTAACCTTTCAGCCATTGAGATAAAACCAAAAAAGGGATGCAGTTCCGTAGCAACAGCAACATTTACAACATGCTGAATACCCTCATAGTCTGCTCCATACCAGTTAACTGCAAATCCTATGGAACACCATTCCTCAAGTCTCTTTCTCATATGGTACCCTGTTAAACCTGTATAAGAACCACCGAGGCCATGACCATAAATCATTATGGATGGATATGTGGTGGATGTGGCACAACGGGGTATTTCCATAACAAAGGGAATCTCTTTCATAGTATAATGGTCCGTATCGACTCCACCATCTCCGGTTCTCTTTATTCTAAAATCTTTACTGTCAAGCAACCAGGGGACTTTTATTTCTCCATAGATCGTCTCATATATGAAACCTCCATCATCCCTGTCAGGGGACAAGGATCGATGAGTCAAATTGATGCTCCCTGAATCGGGATCGGGAAAGCCCTTTAAAAAGTTTATGATCTTACCCATATTCCTTCCTATTATAAAGTCATCGCTCCCTGTGGTGAAATCCCACATCAGAAAGATGTCCCCTCTGCCAACTCCTCTGGATGAAAGTGCAGAGAAATAGGCATCATATCTCTTCCTCATGCTTTCCACAACCAAATTATCCGTGATAATCCCATCCCTGAGAGCCTGAAACGATAGCGGGGATTTACCACTGGTTATCCCCTTCTTCAAAACAACAAGGTAAGTATGGGATGGCAAAAGCCTCACCAGTGGATGAATAAGAAGAAATGCTTCATTCTTTGATCTTGAATCTGTCTCTGCAAAAAGAGGGACTCTCTTCCACGATTCCACATCAAAAATCTGGATGGTGCCATCAGGGGTGAGAGATCGACGGGGATGATGAATATCGGGGAAATTTTCACTTTTTATTACAGGATGATAAAGAATCGCCATTATCTGGGTTGCAGGGCTGAATCCATCAAAAATTTTAAATGCATCCACAGGGAAAGTTACACCACCCGCTGTTTTTTCAAAGGCATGTGAAGGCAAATTAACAAAAGTGCGCTCTCCATCCCTGGCAAGGAATTGATCAGAGGGAAAAGGAGTCAGACAATCCCCCATGCTGAAAATGTTACAGGAAGTTGAAGATATATGAATTTTTTCACTTTCCTTTTTTGCACAGGAGAGTAAAAGCGAAAGAAAAAAGATAATCAGACCAGACAGGTAAATTCTTCTTCTCATAATAGCCCCCTTTTAAAGAAGATTAGCAGAAGATAAACGATGAGACAAGAATCAAGACACTACAACTGAATAAAATTTGCCAGGAATCCCCCCACCTCCCTCTCAGTCCTGTAGAAATCCCCAAGATTGTAATCCTTCGTGTGACCATGCCAGTCTGAACCAGCAGTAACAAAGAGATTATGTTCCTTTGCAATCTTCACAAACTCTCTGCTGACCTCTTCAGTCACCCCCCTTCTTCCATTATACGCTTCAATTCCTCTGATCCCGGCATTCAGCATATAATCAAAATGCTTGTTTAACTCTTCAGGGACAGGATGTGCCCATACAGGTATACCATCATTTTCCAGAATAACTTTAATCGCATCAGCGGGAGTCACGCTAATTGGAACAGAAAAATCTTTCAGATATTTTTCAAATACTTCCTTTGGAGAAGATCCGTAGTTATTCTGGAGAAGATAAAAAACAAGATGACCCCTGGTGTAAGTTCTGGCTTCACTGAAGGTTTCAAAAAAGATCTCTTCGCTTATGGATACACCCAGTTTCTTAAGTGATGAAATAATTTCAACAATTCGTCCCCTCCTCTCTTCCTGTATCCCCTTAAGAAAAATTTTCAAATTATCAGAAAATTCCCTGAAATACCCCAGCACATGAATCTCATCCGGACCAATATAACTCGTGATTTCAACTGCTTTAAGCACAATCACACCAAAGGGATTATCCTGAGCCTCAAGATTTCCCTCAACACAATCGTGATCAGCAATTGCTATAACATCCAGACCACCCTCCCTTGCTCTCCTGACAACCTCAAGAGGGGGATAAACACCATCAGAGCAATTTGTATGCACATGAAGATCAACCTTCACCATCTCCTCCCGGAAAAATTAAGAATGAAATTTTATCAGAAATGATTTTAATTTCAAATCTCAATTTTGCATTCAACGCACCCTCTGGTATAATAATTCCCTGCACAGAGGAGAAAATATGAAAGAACCTGAAGTTACCCCCCAGCTTGCTGAAGAACTGGGCCTGAAAAGGGAAGAATACGAAAGAATTCTGTCAATACTGGGAAGAAAACCCAACTATACAGAATTAGGTATCTTCGCTGCAATGTGGTCAGAGCACTGCAGCTATAAAAGCTCAAGGAAATTCCTGAAGAGGTTTCCCACATCTGGACCCCAGGTAATACAGGGTCCCGGAGAGAACGCTGGAGTTGTGGATATTGGAGATGGTCTCGCAGTTGTATTTAAAATGGAAAGTCACAATCATCCATCCTACATTGAACCCTATCAGGGAGCTGCAACAGGAGTGGGAGGAATCTTGAGAGACATTTTCACCATGGGAGCCAGACCAATCGCCAATATGGACTCCCTCCACTTTGGAGAGCTTGACTTTCCCAGAATGAAATTCCTGGTGGAAGGTGTGGTAGCTGGAATAGGGGACTACGGAAACTGTGTGGGTGTACCAACAGTGGCAGGGGAAACATATTTTGAAAAGGAGTACAACTATAACATTCTGGTAAATGCTTTTACCCTTGGAATTGCAAAGAAGGATAAGATCTTTTATGGAAGGGCAAGTGGACCGGGTAACAAAGTGCTCTATGTGGGATCACGGACCGGGAGGGATGGCATTCATGGAGCCACAATGGCCTCTGAAGAATTCTCAGAGGACACGGAGGAAAAGAAACCAACCGTTCAGGTTGGAGACCCTTTCACTGAAAAATTGCTTCTGGAAGCATGCCTGGAAGTTATGGATAAGGATCTCATTGTGGGAATTCAGGACATGGGAGCAGCAGGGTTGACTTCAAGCTCCTTTGAAATGGCTGGCAGAGCCGCTACAGGAATGATTCTTCATCTTGACAGGGTGCCTGTCCGTGAAGAGGGAATGACCCCTTATGAAATTATGCTATCAGAGTCACAGGAAAGAATGCTTATTGTTGCAAAAAAGGGAAAAGAAGAGGAAGTCAAAAAGATTTTTGAAAAATGGGACCTTCAGGCAGTTGAAATTGGAGAAATAATTGAAGAACAGGTAATAAGAGGCTACTTCAAAGGAGAAAAGGTTTTTGAACTTCCGGTCAAACCACTCACCGAAGAAGCGCCAGTCTATGATAGACCCAGAAAAAAACCTTTGTATCTTGAAGAGGTTAAGAATCTGGATCCACTTCCTGAACCGGAAGATTATGAAAAAATTATTAAACAACTGATTATCAGACCAAATATCGCCAGTAAAAGATGGATCTACAGACAGTATGATCACATGGTACAGATCAACACAGTGATAAGACCGGGGGGAGACGCTGCCCTTCTCAGAATAAAAGGCACAGAGAAATATCTTGCCCTTGTTGTTGAAAGCAATGCCCGGTATGTTTATCTTGATCCCCTTGAGGGAAGCAAGTGGATAATGGCAGAAGCCGCCGTAAATCTTGCATGTGTTGGTGCTCGTCCTCTTGCAATAACTGACTGTCTTAACTTTGGAAATCCTGAAAAACCTGAAATTATGTGGCAGTTTGAGCAATCAGTTGAGGGAATAAGTCAGGCATGCGAAGTATTTGAAACGCCCGTGGTGAGCGGCAATGTAAGTTTTTACAATGAAACAAACGGTAAACCTATCCTGCCAACCCCAGCCATAGGGATGGTGGGCATAAAAGAAGGGATGAAAAAAGTACCCCAAAATTACTTTGCAGGAGAGGGAAACTCAATATATCTTCTTGGAAGCTCTCCTCTATCAATTGCTGGAAGTGAATACCTGAAAATGCTAACAGGTGAAATAAAGGGTGAATTACCTTCTCTGAACCTTGAACTCATAAAAAACAGTGTGGAGGCACTGATTGAACTCTGGAACAGAGGTATAATTGAATCTTCGCACGACATCTCAGAAGGTGGAGCTGCAATTGCACTTCTTGAAATGACATTTGGAAAAAAAATAGGATTCATGGTAAAATTGCCTAAGGATATACGAAAAGATTTCTTCCTTTTTTCCGAAGTTCCTGGTAAAATTTTGGTAGAAGTGAAAAAAGGTAACGCAGAAAAAGTAATAGAAGTTGCTGAGAAATGGAAAATTCCACTGACTTTTCTTGGTACCACGGGGGGAGAAAGAGCAATAGTTGAAGGAGTTTTTGATCTGAGTATTAACGAAGTATTTCACCTCTGGGACAGTGCCCTTGAAAAAACACTTACAGCATAGGAGGGAATATTGCCTCTCAGAGATGAGTGTGGAGTTATTGGCTTCTACAATGTAGAAGATGCCTCTCAGAAGGCATACTACGGTCTTTTTGCCCTTCAGCACAGGGGTCAGGAGAGTGCCGGTATAGTTTCTATGGAGAGTTCCACCGGTAAAACATACACTTACAGACATATGGGAATGGTAACCGAAGTTTTCTCAAGAAGTATCCTGAGAAAACTCCCGGGAGATATGGCCATTGGCCATGTGAGATACTCAACCCATGGTGCGTCAGCACCACGAAATATTCAACCTCTTGTTGTGGAATACCACTGGGGTACCTTTGCAGTTGCCCACAATGGAAACATTGTTAACGCAGACATCCTGAGAAAAGAACTTCAAAGAGAAGGCGCAATTTTTCACACCACCATTGACACTGAAATTCTTCTCCACCTCATAGCTATGGACGACTCTGAGTACATTGAGAATAAGATTGTCAACTCCCTCGATAAATTGCGGGGAGCGTTTTCCATGGTGATGCTGACACCCAGATATCTAATTGCCGCAAGAGATCCCAATGGTTTTAGACCATTAGTGCTTGGAAGACTTGGTGAGGGATGGGTGGTGGCATCAGAAACATGCGCTTTTGACCTGATAGGAGCCAGATATGAAAGGGATATAGAACCGGGAGAAGTTCTATTCATAGGAGAAAGTGGTCTCTTCAGCAAGTACCTGTCTGGAAGAGGCAAAAGATCCTACTGTGTCTTTGAGCTGATTTACTTTGCAAGACCTGATAGTATGATTTTTGATGGTGTTTCAGTTTATGAAATAAGGAAAAAATTTGGAGAAAAACTGGCAGAGGAGCAGTATATTGATGCGGATATGGTGATTCCCGTTCCAGACTCAGGGGTTCCTGCGGCAATCGGATATTCTCAGAGATCAGGAATTCCCTTTGAGATGGGACTTATTAGAAACCACTACATAGGAAGAACATTTATACAACCGGAACAGGGACAGCGTGATATAGGAGTGAAACTCAAACTTAACCCCGTGAAGAATCTTTTAAAGGGTAAAAGAGTGGTGGTAATTGATGACTCAATTGTCAGGGGTACAACGAGCAGAAAAATAATAAGAATGCTGAGAAATGCCGGGGCAAAGGAGGTGCACCTGAGAATCAGCTCGCCACCGGTAACCCACCCCTGTTTCTACGGCATTGACACTCCGGCTCAGAAGGAATTAATCGCCTCACAGAAGGCGAGTTCCATAGAAGACATTAGAAAAGAGCTTGAAGCAGATTCCCTTGGTTATCTGAGCATTGAAGGATTGATGGAGGTGGTGGGAAAGGCGGAAAATTTCTGTTATGCGTGTTTCACAGGAAATTATCCGGTGGATCCCATAGGGGTAGAGAGAACCTTACAAATGTCACTCTTTGAAATAAGCAAAGAGGAGGAAAAATAATGGACCTTGCAGAAATGAGGGAAAAATTGAAGAAAATTATACTCGAAAAATCTTACGAGGAAAGAGAAGTGATCCTTGCATCGGGAAGAAAAAGTAACTTTTACTTTGACAGCAAACACACAACCCTTCATCCAGAGGGAAGCTATCTGGTTGGAAAACTTTTTTTTGAAGAGATAAAGAAGCTGGGCACCCCTGTAAGGGGAGTTGGTGGTCTCACCATTGGAGCTGATCCAATTGCCACCGCAGTTTCTCTGGTGAGTTACCTTGAAGGAGAGCCCATTCCAGCCTTCATCGTTAGAAAGGAATCAAAGGATCACGGGATTTCGCAGTGGATAGAGGGATGGAAAAATCTCCGGAAGAAAGAGCCAGTGGTGGTTGTTGATGATGTTGTAACAACAGGTAAATCAAGCTTGGAAGCTGCCAAAAAAGTTGAAGAAGCCGGCTACAAGGTTGAGGCTATTATTATTCTTATTGACAGGGAAGAGGGAGGCAGAGAAAATATCGAGTCAGCAGGCTACAGGCTCAGAACCATCTTTACAAAGTCAGAACTTCTGGGATGAAATCTCCGGTAAAAATAATAGGTGCAGGACTGGCGGGTAGTGAAGCCGCCTGGTATCTGGCAAGAAAAGGGATCAGTGTGGAATTGTACGAAATGAGGCCCGGGAAATTAACACCTGCACACAAAACAGGGTACTTTTCGGAACTGGTGTGCAGCAACTCTTTCCGCAGTGATTCCGAAACCTCCGCTCCCGGGATACTCAAGCGGGAAATGAGAATGATGAACTCAATTGTTATGGAAGCCGGGGACAGGTACAGAGTTCCTGCTGGACAATCCCTTGCTGTGGACAGGGAGAAATTTTCGAAATACATCACAGAAAAACTCTCATCCATGCCAGAGATAAAAATAATAAAAACAGAAGTTACTGAAATTCCGTCTCCACCGGTAATAATTGCCACAGGACCGCTAACATCTGAGCCCCTTGTGGAAGAATTAAAAAAGATAATTGGTGAAAAATTCATCTACTTCTACGATGCCATTGCCCCCATAGTTGACGCTGACACAGTAGACATGAGCAGAGCCTTCTGGGCCAGCAGATACAACAAGGGAGAAGGTGCCGATTACATCAACTGTCCCCTGACCGAAGAGGAGTATAAAAATTTTGTCAGAGAATTGATGAAAGCAGAAAAATTTCCTTATCACGAGTTTGAAAAAGGGAAACATTTTGAAGGATGTCTTCCCATTGAAGAGATGGCTGAGAGGGGAATCGATGTCCTCGCCCATGGACCAATGAAGCCTGTTGGACTTGTAGATCCACGTACCGGTAAACGTCCATACGCTGTGGTTCAGCTGCGGAAGGAAAACAGAGAGGGAACTGCCTTCAATATTGTTGGTTTCCAGACCAAGCTCACATATCCGGAACAAAAGAGAGTTTTCAGAATGATACCATGCCTGAAAAATGCAGAATTTCTCAGATATGGCAGTATGCACAGAAACACTTACATAAATGCACCAGAGGTTCTGGACCAGTTTTTGAGAATTAAAGGAACTGAAATTATGCTGGCTGGCCAGATAACCGGGGTTGAAGGATACATAGAATCTGCAACCACCGGAATTATGGCGGGATACTTCGTAAGGAAACTCCATTTTGAGGGGAAAGAACCACTGATACCGCCAGACACAACTGCAACAGGTGCCCTCCTCTCTCATCTCAGGAAAAAAAGTGAAAATTTTCAACCAAGTAATATCAATTTCGGACTGTTTGCTCCCCTGCCCCGCAGGGTGAAAAACAAACTTAAAAAGAAACAGTTGTACAGTGAAAGAGCCCTTAAAGATTTCAGAAAATGGTTGAACAAATCAGGTTTTTAATTCTGGACATACAGCCTGAGCAACTGTGTAGAAGGAACCTGTTACAACAACCTTCCTGCTTCTGATGCCAGCAATGCATTCCTTAACACCTGGGCAATACCTGACATAAGGGTACCTGTCACTGACCATCTCAAAGGTAAGTCTCCTCTCCTCAGGTCCAACCTCAACATAGAAAACTTCTTTTCCTTCCAGTTTGTTAAAGAGATACCTCCAGTTTTTATCTCTGAGAACTCCAATTATCCATACTGGTTCTTCTCCCTCTGTAAAGTATCTGTACACATTCTGTATCAACCTGCTCCACGCCTGTGGATTATGAGCAACATCAAGAAGGACCTCTTTCTCATCTATTATTCTCAGATCCCATCTTCCGGGAATCTTCAGAAGTGGCAGGCTATTCTCTATTTCATTCTTCTTTTTCATAAGAGCTTCTCTGCCAAGAATCAAATAAGCCCCCATCAGAGCCATTGCAACGCTCCTGTGCCACTGAGGTAAAGGGGAAAGACCGGGTATTTTGAACGCTATATCCCTGATTCTAAATGTGGAGATTCTGCCGCCTTTCCTGTAATTGAAATCCTCATTGAAAAAGTAGATTCCCTCCGGCGGATAAAAATCCACTTCCCGGAAAAATTTTCTGCTAACTCCTGACACACCCGCTCTGCTTCTCCTCAGAATTTCAACCTTTTCTATAAAAATCTGCCTGAGGGAATTGCCCAGGAATTCAGAATGGTCAAGTCCCACAGAAGTGATAATCCCATACTCCCCGCCAAAGACATTGGAACCATCCCACCTGCCCCCCATCCCTGTTTCCATAATTCCTGTGTCAACACCATATTTTCTGAAAAAATGAAAGGTCAGCAGAACTGTTATTTCATAGTAGGTCAATGAGTATCTCCGGATAATGGGAAGATAATTCTCCAGAGCTTCGATCCACTCCTCTTCATGTAATGAACCATCAATTTTGATTCTCTCTGTAACCGAGCAGATATGAGGGGAAGTTAGAAGACCACTTTTCAAACCGGCAATTTTCAAAATTGAGTGAAATATGAAAGATGTGGAACCCTTACCATTGGTCCCGGTCACAAGGACCTTCGTAAAATCTCCTTCTGAGAATCCCGCTTCAATCAGTGCGCTCCTGAGAGGTGAGAGATCGGGCCTTACCCTTCTGCCCAAAATATTTTCCAGAAAGAGATCAATTTTACCCATCGGAGAGAAATTCTACAACCTTTACCAGATAATCCTTCAACTCTCTTCTATCCACCACATCATCAAGATATCCCAGAGCAAGAGTTCTTTCAGCCTTTTGAAAATCTGAAGGAATTCTCCTTCTATAGAGCTTCCTTATAACCCTTTTCCCCGTAAAACCCACATCTGCACCGGGTTCAGCAATTACAATGTCAGCCTGATAAACAATACTTGCCAGCACCCCCCCTGTGGTTGGATGGGTAATTACAGAGATAAACGGTTTCCTGCATCTGCTTTTAAATTCATCAACCACCACTGTAACCTTTGCCATCTGCATAAGGGAGAAGAGTCCCTCCTGCATCCTTGCACCACCTGAAGAGAAAAAAATCACCACTGCCTTCTTTTCTCTCATTGCTGATTCAAAAAGATACCTGATCCTTTCACCCACAACGATTCCCATTGTTCCACCCATAAAATCAAAATCAAAAATCCCCATCATGAAATCAACATCACCAGCCCAGCACCTCCCGAGCTCTATGGCACTTTCTCTTCCTGTTTTCCTTCTTTCCCTTTCAACCCTCTCTTCATAATGGTATCTGTCCTTAAACTCAAGGGGGTCCTTCAGATATTCAAGCTCCGGCGACAGGGAATTCCATCTGTCACAGGTAAGGGAGATTCTCTGCTCCACACTCAACCTTAAGTGAAAACCACAGGCAGGACACACCCCACCAGAATGAAGGAACTCCTCTTCAGAAAACAATTTTCCGCAAAGGGGACACTTCATCAGAGCTTTATGATCTCATTCTGCCTGAGGATCCTGAGATTGGGGATCCCCAATTTCATTATCTCTCTTTTTACCTTTCTCTCAAAAGCTGGTTTGATGTGATAAATAAAGATTCGGGACTTTCCAAGAAATCTAAATTTCTCCAGCTCCTTACTGAGCATTGCAGGAGTCAGATGGCCACTCACCTCAGCAAGTTTTTCCAGTTCGGAGGGAAAAGAAGTTTCAATAAAAAGTGCATCTATCTTTCTGTAGCTGTTAACAACCTCCCAGAACCTCTCTGTGGGACTTGTATCAGAGGAAAAAGCAACTGTTACCTTTCCATCAGAGACAATCAGACCGGTAGTAAAAACGGGGTGATTGACCCTCACAGGCATTATCTTCAAGTTACATACCGAAAATTCCTTTTCAACCTCAATTACCTCATATTTGAAAACAGGATTCTGTGTTGATGGAATAATGGTAAAATCAGGCCATATTTTATCATTCAGGTAATGCTCCCTCACATCGTTAATAACTGTTTCTGATCCATAGATAGTTATTGAAACAGGCTTCCTCCCAATAACATTATCTGCCAGAAAAGCAATATCCTTTATATGGTCAGCATGGGAATGGGTCAGAATAATGTTATTGATCTCAGCCTGTTCCTTCAATGTAAGGGATGCTGTTATGGCTCCAGCATCAATAAGCAGAGTATGATTGATCATGAAAGTGGTGGTTCTTTTTCTCAGGAGCTGATTTCCATATACCCCTAATGCTCTGATTTCCATAATCCCCCTCTCAGTCTATTTCTCCAAATTGTTCTTTCATCATCAGATATTCCAGAAATTTGTTCAGCTTCTCCAGACTTGGTACAGCAAATCCTCTCCCCGTTATCGAAATTAAACCCGCTCTCATCATCTTTTTCAGAACTTCTTCAACATCCTCCATTGGCAAGCCTGTGTATTTGGCAAGATCATCAACCGAGATTTCTATCTCAATACCCTCCTCTGTTTCTCTACCCTGTTCTCTGGCAAATCTTAAAACTGCATTTACCACCTTCTGATTTTTATCCTTTGAAAGCAAATCCGCAATCTGTTCAGTGGTATCTTTCACCCTTTTTGCAAGTTTCTTCATTATCTTAAAGGCAATATCGGGATTGGCCTTTATCATATCCCTGAAAGTCTGAGAGGTTATTACAAGAATCTTTGCATCCTCCTCCACAACTGCATCAGCACTTCTCGGCTCCTGAAGAAGTATTGCCATTTCTCCAAAAAAATCTCCAGGACCAAGGACCGCCAGAAGTTTTTCCCTGTCTCCCACTCTTTTGATAATCTTCACCTTTCCACTCTGGATGATGAACATCTCATCACCTGTATCACCCTCCCGCGTGAGAACAGTACCAGCCGGGAATTCTTTTCCAAATAATTTAAATAATCTTTCTTCCATTTCACTGGACATTTTTTCCCTCCTCCTTTCTTTTGGTAGCACTGATTATCTTACCATCTTTAAATGCTTTTACAAAAGCATCCACAACATCGGGATCAAACTGCGTACCCTTGTTCTTTATGAGTTCCTCAAGAGCAACCTTGTCAGGAAGAGCCTTCCTGTATGGTCTGTCAGAAGTCATGGCATCAAAAGTATCGGCCACAGCAATTATTCGTGCGATCAATGGAATCTCTCCATCCTTCAAACCCTCAGGATATCCTCTCCCATCATATCTCTCGTGGTGATAGAGGGTACCAAGAAGTACATCTTTTAACTGTTCAATATGCTTCAAAATTTCTGCACCGATGACAG
>JALSQH010000062.1 GCA_026985515.1 bacterium | reverse complement strand
CCCTTCCAGTTCCTTCAGATAACTCTTTTCCTCCACCACAATTTCGTAGGTTATTCCAACAGGTAAAAAATTGACCTCCTTTCTCAATCCTTCCACATAATTCTTCACTATCATTTTCACCATACCAAGTCTTGGAGCAAGTAACTTACCATTTCTGCTTCTTGTTCCCTCAATAAAAAACTCTATGTTGCTTCCCAGGTTGAGCAGGTATCTGATATAGTGATGCAGGGAGAGAGCGTAAATTCTGTTGTCCCTGAAACTTCTCCTGATAAAAAAAGCACCTGCGCCTCTGAAAATGGGACCGAGAGGGAAAAAACTGAGATTTATCCCGGCAGCAATGTAGGGAAGACTCAGATTCTCGTAGTAAAAGATATAGCTCATAATCAGATAATCAAGGTGACTTCTGTGGCAGGGAACAATGACAATCGACCCCTTCCTTGCTGCCTCACGAATCTTCTCAATATATTCCCTGTTATAGTCCATACCTTCGTAAATGGAATAAAAAACCCATGTGAGAATTATGTCCAGCAATTGAATAAATGTCTGTGAAATATCCGCAGAAATTTCATAAAGATACTTCTCAACCTTTTTCTGCAAGTTTCTCCAGTCCTGATTTCTCTCTGTCGCCATTCTTTTCAACTCATCCACCAGCACAGGATCATTTGCAATATATTTGATAACATACTTCCTGGGCCACCTGGGTGGTCCAAGTATTGTGTGAAGCTCCCTTGAAAGGTGATACCTCAAAACAAGTCGGAGTTTCCTTATCTTAACCTCATCGGGTGCACCAGAGTTCTCCTCAATATAATTTTTGAGATCAACAGGTTCTCCAAAGTGAAAAAAGGCAGTCCTGTAATTTCGGATAAAAAGAACAATCTTTCTCACCTTTCCAGGAAATTCAGTGGGACCAAAAATCACATCAATCAGCCTCTTTTTCGCCGTAAGTGGTCTTTTTTTCCAGAGAAGAACAGTGGGTATAAACTGAATCGATTCTTCAATTGCCTTTTGCAGGGAAAAGATGAGCTCAAAAATTCTGGTATTATCCACATAATAGCGTAGAAAAACCACCACAGGTCTCTTCTCCTCTACAGCCTTCTTCAACTCACCCGCTATATCTGGCTCTTTCTTTCCAGTTAGTTTTCTAAAAAAAGCCAGTAACCGGGGAAAAGGAGGACAGAATAAAAGTGGTTCTTTCAGTCCAGATTTCTTAAGATGATAGGAGATTATCACATAATCGAGAAAACTATAGGCGTAAAAGACAAAAACAACGGGCTTCTCCCTGAGAAGTTTTTCTACCTTTTCTCTGTCAAATGATATCTTTTTTATGAGGGGTTCAAAAAAGAAAAGAATCAATTTTTTCAAAAACTCGTAAGGCCTCAGAGTGAAATACATTAAAACAACTCCACCATTTCACTGATTGAATTTACAACTATGTCTGCATCCAGTCTTAGAAACTCCTTCATCCCTCTGCTGGTGGCAACTCCTGCAAATTTAACGCCACCCGCCTTTGCAAAATCAGCATCTACCTCTGCATCGCCCACATAGATAACTTCATCGGAGCTTATACCTTTTTGATTAAAAATGTGCAGCCACAGTTCCCCATCTGGCTTTTGGGGAAGATTCTCCTCTTCCCCTGTGACAAAATCAAAATAGCGGGAGATACCAAGATGCTCCAATAAGTTTCTTGCATACTCTCCCTTTTTATTCGTTATCACACCAAGATGATAGCCTTTCATGTGAAGATAATCCAGCGTATTTTCAACTCCTGGTAAAAGGTGACTTTTTTCAAGATAAACTTCCCGGAACCTCCCTCTGAAAGTTGAAATTAACTCTTCATTCACATAACCCGTAAAATGGCTTATAAAATCCTTCAGAGGTATTCCAATCAGATCTCTGATTTGTTCGATGGAAACCTTATCCCGTCCTGTTTCTTTAAGTACAGAATTAATTGCCTCAAGTATTGCTTCTTCCGAATTAATAAGTACGCCGTCAAGATCAAAAATAATCCAGCGAATCTTGCCCAATAGAGTCAGCATTCTGGTAAAATTTTTAAAATTAACAAACGGTATTGATTTTTCTGAAGCGAAGATGGCAAGTTCTCCCTTTGCAAAGAGAAAATCCACCTTATCGGCCACATCAAAATCTGTTTTCCCGTCTCCAAAATAGAAAATTGAAGAATCTGGAGCTTCTTCCTTTATTTTCTCAATAATCTTCTTCTTACAGGTGGCAAACCTTCCACATTCAGGATCCTCGTGTGGAAAAACCACATCCACCAGGTTCCCATCAGCGTCAAATACAACTTCATTGGCAAAAACCTTATCAGGTGTAATATCATACTTTTCAAGAACTCTCTCAATATAGATTCTGAAACCATCACTGACAACGAAGAATTTCCAGCCTCTTTCCCTGATTTTTTCATGGAACGGGGGAAAACCCGAATCAATGGAAAAATGTGTGTCGATCATGTTTAAAAGGAATTCTCTTTTTATTTTGAAAAGCGCAATGGCACGCCTGTAGGCTTCCTTTGAACCTATCTTACCTTCGAAAAATTCTCTACTCAGCTCCTCCCAGCCCGAGTCAATATTTTTTAAAATCTCCGGTTCAATGTTGAAAAAACCTATTGTACCATCAAAATCAGAAACAATAAACACTCTCTCTCTATTAAAAAATGCACCTACCACCTTTCTATTTTAATAGAAGGAGGAGCTTTGTTCAAATCAGACAGAGGAAATTACTCTTCGTAATCAAAAACAAAATCAAATGGCGTTGTTACCTCACCCTCTCCTATGGAAGTTACAAGTTCACCCTTGATTCTGTAGAGCCCCTCCTCCAGAGGATCGTTAAATGTACCCTCACCATTAACAACAACGTAACCCTTTGATGTTGCTACACCCTGAGCATCGAAAAAACTGGTCAGCTGATCAGCGTCCTCAGCCTGAAGGTACCACCCTCCTGTTTCAAGAGCCAGTGTTGTGAGATCATCAACATTCACATCGCTTCCGAGACCGATCGCATAAACTGGAGCGGGTACATTCTTTGCAGCGCTTATTGCATCATCAAGGGAATAATAATCATCGGTGGAAGAACCATCGGTAAGAACAATTATAAAGTAGCGATCCCCACTTCTCCCCTCATCTTCTTTAAATTCCTCAAGATGTTCAGCAGCCTGCACCAGAGCAGCATAAAGGGGAGTTCCATCAGTTGCCTCCACCTGGTCAATTGCATCAAGCAAATCCTCTTTTGAATCTGTAAAATCCTGCAATAATCTGACATCAGCCTCTCCCGAACCAAAATCATACACACAGAGTTTGTCTCCAGACCTGATGTGACTTACAAATTTTTTAGCAGCAGTCACTCTCACCCTGTCGGGATCATTGTCTTCCATGCTTCCGGAACTATCAATTACGATTGCTCCCACAAGCCTCGTCTTTTCGGTAACCTCCTTGATGGTCAGGGATGTAACCTTTACATCCGCTGATGTGTAAAACTCACCCTCATCGGCGGGATCTTCGATCTGGTAAACTTTTACATTCTTAAAGGAAAAATTATCCTCTGTCACTCCTTCACTGATAAAATTGCCATCCTTATCGAGAGGGGTTACTGAAATTTTAAATTTCACCTGATCCGCGGAAATATCTGTTGCGTAGGCTCCACTGAGAGTCACACTTTCGACATCCTGCTGGGGCAAACTACATCCTGAATATGAAAAAATGAATAGAAAAATAAAACTGGCACTAATGAAGAATTTCCACCACTTCATAATTACTCCTCCTCCCTGCTTTTTTGAGATATTTTATCAACAACGGAGTTTTTTATCCAGTTAATTACTGAATGTTGCATTTATCTGTGAAAAATTGTAAAATTTCCTCAACAAAGAAAGAGAGGAGAAAATGGGGAAAATTGAAATCAAAAAAGTTGAGGACAAAAAAACCTTTAACGATTTTCTGAAATTCCCCTGGAAAGTTTACGAAAATGACCCCAACTGGGTTGCACCCATCCTGAGCCACAGACAAAAGTTCCTTGATTCAAAGAAAAATCCATTTTTCAAACATGCTGATGTTGACCTTTATGTTGCCTACAAAGATGGAGAACCGGCAGGTACTATTGCCGCCTTTGTGGATCACACATACAATGAGTACTGGAAGGAAAATGTAGCACATTTTGGCTTTTTTGAAAGCATAAATGACTTTGAAGTGGCAAAGGCTTTATTTGATACGGCAGAGGAATTTGCCAGGAAAAATAAAAAAGATGCACTCAGGGGACCCTTCAATTTTTCAACCAACCACACATGCGGGTTGCTGATAGAAGGTTTTGACTCACCACCCGTGGTGGAGATGACTTATAATCCCGAGTACTATGTTAAGTTCATAGATGATCTTGGCTTTGAAAAGTACATGGATCTCTTAGCCTACTACATAGAGGCGCACGATCCACCTGAGGGTCTTGTGAAAGCTGCCGAAAAGGTGAAAAAAAGAGCCAACATAAGCGTGCGTACCTTCAGCCTTCTTCACTTTTTCCGGGACGATAGAATAACAAAAGATATTTACAACGACGCATGGAGTAAAAACTGCTGCTTTGTACCAATGGATGATGAGGAATATGAATTTGTATCAAATCATACCCTCTTTTATGCTGATCCTAAGCTGGTCAGAATAGGAAGTGTTGATGGAAAAGAGGTGGGTTTCACAGTGGCTCTGCCAGATCTCAACCAGTATCTGATCAAATTCAGGAGCGGCAAGTTACCCCTATCAGCCCTTTTAAAGATATATCTGTCAAAAATTGGACTGGCAAAATTAAAAGAGGTGGACAGAATAAGAGTATACACCCTCGGGATAAAAAGGGCCTATCACGATGTCGGGCTGGGAGCAGTCCTATATCTTGATGTATGGCAGAGAGGAATGGAACTGGGATACAAATCTGCAGAAATGTCATGGATACTGGAGAATAATGAACCAATGAACTGGGCAATTCAGGCTCTTGGGGGAAGAGTCTATAAAAGATACAGACTCTACACCAAAAATTTGAAATGATAGTTGCACTCGTTGAGCCAGAAATTCCCTACAATACGGGAAACTTGGCGAGACTCTGTGTCGCCACTGATACTCCTCTGATTCTTGCGGGGAGACTTGGTTTCACCCTTGATGATCGTTATCTGAAAAGGGCAGGACTGGACTACTGGGAGTATCTCAAACTTTACAGGTATCCCGTGGTAGAAGAATTCTGGGAGTGGGTTGAAAATAAGAACTTTGCCATACTGACCAAAAGAGGCGAAAAGCTCTATACTGAGATAGATTTTTCCATGGAGACCATCCTCATTTTTGGAAGTGAAACAAGGGGAATAAGTGAGAAAATAATTGAGAAATTTCGCGACAGGACTTACAGGATTCCGATGTGGGGAAAAGTGAGAAGCCTGAACCTTTCCTCTTCAGTTGCCATTGTCCTCTATGAGGGTTACAGACAGCTCTCATATTTTTAACTCTTGTTTTACAGAAGGGTCTGGTTATATTTATAATGGACTCCCGGGAAAGGAGATAGAAATGGATGAATTTGAAAAACTCAACAGGATCGTTCCGGAACCAGCTGATATGATAAAAGAAACAGATCTACCGGTTGAGCTGCCACTTTTACCGCTGAGGAATGCTGTTGTGTTTCCAATGACCCAGATTCCTCTTACAGTTGGCAGACCCAGATCTGTGGCAGCGGTAAAGGCGGCAGAGTCACTCAATCAGTTAATAGGAATAACTGCCCAGAAAGATCCTGAAATTGAGGAACCAACCCTGGAGGATCTTTATCAGATCGGAGTGTTATCAAAAATTACAAAGGTCATTCAGTATCCGGATGGAAATTACCAGGTCATTGTCCAGGGAGTAAAAAGATTCAGAATTGACGAAATAATCTCTATGGATCCATACATAAAAGTAAGGGTAACTTATCTTAAGGACAGGGGAGATCCCAACTCCATTGAAATATCAGCTCTTGTCACTACCATAAAGCAGCTTGCAATTGAGACTATCAAGCTTTCACCCCAGATTCCCGATGATGCCAGATATGTGATTGAAAATATATCTGAACCCAATTTTCTCCTTGGGGTAATTGCCGGAAATCTTCCCCTCACAATTGAGGAAAAACAGGAATTACTCGCCATTGATGACCTGGCTGAAAGGCTGAAGAAATTGCTGTATCATCTCAACAGGAACCTGCAGATCCTCGAACTCTCCACAAAAATTCAGAATGAAGTCAAGGATTCAATGGACAAAACCCAAAAGGAATACTTCCTCAGAGAACAGCTGAAAATAATCAAAAAAGAACTCGGTGAAGAGGGCGTAGAAGAGGAAGAAGAACTCAGAGAAAAAATTGAAAAGGCTGGTATGCCTGAGAGCGTTAAGGCTGTTGCACTCAAGGAACTCTCCAGGCTCAGCAAAATGAACATTCATTCACCCGAATACTCAATGGTGAGAACCTACCTGGACTGGTTAATTGAACTGCCCTGGAACAAATCGACTAAAGACAGATTAAACATTAAAAAGGCAAGGGAGATCCTTGATCAGGACCACTACAATCTTGAAAAAGTTAAGAAGAGAATACTTGAATACCTATCCGTATTGAAACTCAAAAGAGACCTTAAAGGCCCGATACTCTGTCTCGTCGGTCCACCCGGTGTGGGAAAAACATCCCTTGGAAAATCCATAGCACGAGCTCTTGGAAGAAAATTTGTACGCATTTCACTTGGTGGAATAAGGGATGAGGCAGAAATAAGGGGGCACAGGAGAACCTACATTGGAGCACTTCCAGGAAGGATAATTCAGGGGATCAAAAAAGCGGGGACCAATAATCCAGTTTTCATGCTGGATGAAATTGACAAACTTGGTGCAGACTTCAGAGGTGATCCTGCAGCAGCACTGCTTGAAGTTCTGGATCCGGAACAGAACAATTCATTCTCGGATCACTATCTTGAAGTGCCATTTGACCTTTCAAAAGTACTGTTCATCGCCACTGCAAATGTGACAGACACGATTCCACCTGCTCTACTGGACAGAATGGAAGTAATAGAAATTCCCGGCTACACGCAGGACGACAAACTTGAAATTGCAAAAAAATTCCTCATTCCAAAACAGATCAGGGCTCACGGATTGAAAGAAAAATACATAAAATTTACAGATGAAACCATCAACCTGATCATAGACGCCTACACAAGAGAAGCGGGGGTCAGGAATCTTGAGAGGCAGATAGCAGCAATCTGCAGAAACATAGCAATGAAGGTGGCAGAAGGGGACAAATCGACTCACATAATAACTCCAGACAAAGTGCGGGAGATTCTGGGACCGGAAATCTACTACAGTGATGTGGCTGAAAGAACCTCGGTACCCGGAGTTACAGTGGGTCTCGCATGGACACCATTTGGAGGAGATATACTCTTCATTGAAGCGACCAAAATGAAGGGAAAGGGTAATCTGATTCTCACAGGTCATCTGGGCGAAGTTATGAAGGAATCTGCTCAGGCAGCATTGAGTTACCTTAGGAGTAACGCAGAAGAGTATGGCATAAATCCCGAAATTTTTGGGGAGGTTGATATTCATCTTCACATACCTGCGGGAGCCATACCCAAGGATGGCCCATCTGCTGGAGTGGCTATACTCACAGCTCTTACCTCGCTGTTTCTTGAGAAACCCGTCAAACCGGTAATTGCAATGACGGGAGAAATAACACTGAGAGGAATGATACTCCCAGTTGGAGGAATAAGGGAAAAAGTACTCGCTGCTAAAAGAGCGGGCATAAAAAGGATAATTCTTCCTGAAAAGAACAGGAAGGACCTGACTGAAATCCCCCAGAATCAGCTCGAGGGCTTAAAGTTCCACTTCGTTAAGAGAAATGATGAAGTTCTGAAAATTGCACTTGGCATTAGAAGAAAAAAGGGGAAACAGCAATAGCTGTTTCCCCTTTAACTTTCCTGAATAACTATTCCCCTCAATACTCTTCTTCGGGGGCGTATCTGCCGAATACGAAGGTAATTTTTCCAAGCAGACCATACATGGGTGAAGGAGATTTAATATAACCACTGACCCTGGGTGAGGCAGAATCAAAAAAGTCTCCAGGGAAGAAAATACCACCTTCAAGGCCAAAAATTACATTTTTCTCATATTTGTACTTCACGCCGAAATCAATCTCGTGACCGTAATTGTAAACATCTACATTGTTGGCGAGCCTTCTTGGTGAATTGGCTCTCGCATAGAGGTAACCCACAGTGATATTGAGGTTATTATCAAACAATTTGTGTGTGTAAACTGGATTTACATAAAATGCATTTGTAACTGCTCCATTTGTGGCAAGCAAAGAAAGAGATTCTATCAGCTGTTGAGCCACAGCAGCACTTATCACACCATTCTCAACAAGCTGTTCAAGATCACTCTGCAGGGAAATTGCATAATCCCTCATAAATGTATCCAGCCCATACTCAAACATTAAAAGACCGACATTGTAATCCGGGTGAAAGGAAAATTGTGTGAATTTGTGGTCAGTGGTGGGATTTATCGGGTTACCAAAAATGTCTCCACTTGCTGAACCCAGTTCAAGATTGAATCTGTACTCATCAGTATTAATCCCAACATCCCAGATCCATCCCGCGGCATCAACTGTTACTTTCGGATAGACAAGCTTCATATTACCCTGATTATCTGTGGTCATAACACTCAGAGCCTTGGTGGATCCAGAAAGTTTCACATATTCATAGTTGGTGTAGAGAAGGCCCAGATTAACCTTCAGGTAAAAATCGTTGCTGAATATGCTTGAATCGGTGGAATCCTGCCATCTGTAAGTAAGCTCATTACCAACAACAATGGGACCCTCGTAACCTTCCTCTCCTTCATGCTCACCTGACCCCATATTGTAAAGCAATACAATACTGCTCTGATTGAGATCATCTCCTCCAAAACAGAATACCTTCTGACAGGTAGTAGCGCCAGAGGGTCTTATGAGATTATCAAAAGATTTTACTCCCTCAATGATCTTATCTGCCACCAGCGCCAGAATCAGATCGCTGCCTCTTCCCAGTGGCTTTGTGGCAAAAAGTATTCTGTCAAAGGTGTCGCCATAGTGAGAATCTCCGAAAAGATCATCCGCCTTATCTCCATTATTATCACTCAGCCCGAAACCAAAGCTTGAAGGTACCCTTCCAAACTCAATTATTCCCACAGGCAGGAGAATTACTCCCCATGCCCTTTTGAGAATCATATTGGGAGCTTTATCTGATGTATCCATTGCAAGAACATTGCCACTCTGCAATCCAAAGGGCCTGTCGTTAAAAACATCTATCTGGAAGTTCAGAGTCAGGAATTTGTTAAATTTAAGTTTGGGCTCAAGTCTCAATTTGTGATAAAAAATAGTTACATCCTGAGCCCCTATGTTCTCCAGCTCCTCCTTTGTTTCCAGATGCATATTGGTCGTTCTCATATTGAGATCCCATATTCTCAAAGCCCTGACCCTGTAGTAACCTGAAAGGGAGTATTGAGGACCTTTTTCCTCGGGTGTTGCAACTTCCGGAAGCTTCAACTCCTCTTTCTCTACTTTTTTTGCAGTCGTTACAGGAGCAGTAGAAGGAGCAGGAGCTTTTGTTGTAGTGGTTGTTAAACTGGCCGGAGCAGTTGCCTTCGTCACTGATTCTGGAGCTGTAACGGGGGCTGGTGCACTATCAGCCATTAAAAATGAAGACCCGAAAAAGAGGAGTGCAAGTAACAGAAGTGAAACTTTTAATTTTCCCATATCCTCACCTCTCTTTGTTTTTTTAAAAGGTTAAAGTCAATCTCGGAATCAATACATAAACGCTGTCAGGCTTCGATCCGTCCGCTTTCTGAAATACATCCCCGGGAAGCATGTAGCCAGCCTGAATTCCGAGAGAAGCGTTTTTCGTATAGAAGAACTCCAGACCCAGATCCACTTCCCAGCCATAGTTACTTCCTTTTGCATAGACTGCTCCCGCAGAAGAAGTTGCAACCACATGGCGAGTTTCCACTCTGTGATTCTTACCGGTTACCCACGCTCCCAGAACACCAAGTTTCATCTGAAAAGAATCAACAGGCCTGTATTTCACCACAGGAAAGACATAAAAGGTATTTCTGATTGAACCATGTGTTGGATATAGCATATTTACCAGTGCAATATACTCATTTACATAACCCTCATTTAAACCGTTGTAACGCTGTATCGTCCTTAAAACTTCAGCATTATCGCTCAAATATTGAGCCACCTCCTGTGCTTTTACAGCTGAAAAGTATCTCTCAACGAAATCAAACATCAGCAAACCAACCTTATAGTTTGGATCAAATGAAAACTGTGTGTATTTAAGATCACTGAAGGCATCTTTACCTGCCTCATCTCCTGATGCATAACCTGTTTCAAGGTAGAGATCCTCAAGAGGTTTCACTTTTGCCCCAACTCTTAAAACTGACCCGAAAGAAGCGACATCTATTTCGGGTTTCGCAATATATCCACTCTTCATCATCACAGGAAAAGCACTCGTTTTCCCTCCAATATAGGCCAATTCAAAATTTAAATGGAAGATTCCCCTTGTATAAGCAAGGCAAAAATCGGGAATGTAAAGACTGGTTTTTGTGGATTTCTGCCATCTATTGAGAAAATATAGGCCTGTTCTAAAACCTTCCTTTTTAAACTTTATGACCAGTCCCGCTTCATTTATGCTATCCCTGGAGCTTCCCGTACTGACGGAAAAATTTGCAGGTTCAAGCTGGGGTAACCTCTCCCCCTCAACAAGTTTATCAAGAAACACTCCAACCAGAAGATCGCTTTTCTCACCAAGAGGTTTTGTGGCAAAGAGGATTCTATCGTATGTATTTCCAATTTCAGTATCACCAAACTCAACAGGATGATCTCCATCATTGGAGAGAATTCCCATTCCAAAGTGGGAAGGCATACGACCAGCCAGAAGCACCCCAAAAGGTAATCTAATTTCTCCATAAGCTCTCTTTACAATAATGGTGGGATAAGTTGCTGCAGTTGACATTGTTAAAACATTGCCCGGATTATTCCCAAAGGTTCCTGTAATTCCAAGAATATCAAGTTTCAGGGATATTTTTTCATTTAAATTTAAAGTGGGCTTTAACCTCAATTCATGGGTGAAATATGCAAAATTCCCAATTCCAGTATCCCTGTCTGCATCCACATCCCACAATCTGTAATTTCTGACACGATAATAACCGTCAATGCTCAGGGAAACATCCTGAAAGAAACCCAGATCAGCAATTACAGATGCAGGTAGTAGAAAAATCAGGAGCAGGATACTAATTTTAAATCTCATTTACTCCTCCTTTGTAAAATCTCTAATCTTTTACAACAAAAATACCGCTCTGTCAAGCCCCACCCTGTTTTTTTAAGTCTATCTGGCACTTATAACCAGCGAGTCCGCAAGGTTAAGAGTATTTATAAGAGTGGTAAATACCTTGTTGATGGCAAAATTCAAACACTTGTTACCGTCGGGTCCAGGAGAGGGTTTTGCCCAGTCATCAAGCATTCCACTGCATTCCTGAAGCTTATCAACATCAACACTGTTGTCAATCAATGGCCTCAGTTTGAGCAGGATCAAACCATCAAGGGATGGATCAGGGAAATAAATGTAAGGGAGTATCCCCGGAAAACTATCTTCAGAAAAACCCTGGTATTCCTCACTTACCTCATCGAGAGGTTTAATATTCTGAATCACACCTGAAACTGTATCAGAGTATTCCTTATATACCCATCCACTGTGCGTGAAATGAGACTGATCCCGGGCAGTAGTAGCAGTCACCCCTTCAGTATTATAGTAAGTTGAGTTACATACAATTGAGTCAACAAGAAGTGGACCCAGTGGACCCCTGACATCATAAATTGGTTTTGTCGGATCTGCACACTCATATTCAAGGATAAAATAATCAGTGGGATAGGTTGCGTCATTTTCATAGACTTCAATCCCGTCTGTCCAGGCAGGAAGAAGGGATCTGTAACCACCAGCTGGAGGATTATTGTAGAAATCACCGAACTTGAACGCAATAAAATCGGGAATAAATCCAGTTAAAATACCGGTTATCATATTCTCATCAATGATGTCAGAATTTAAAATAGATTCTATCATATCTTTGATATTCTTATTGCTATCTCCAAGCTGGGAAAGAGCAGATTCTATCAGATCATTTAACATTCCAGATTTGAGAATCATTACCGCCAGAGCCGAAACAATGGGAGCAATATCTTCAGCCCAGGACACAGCTGGACCACCCGGTTTGAAATTATCAGAAGCCTTCCTCAATTTCTCCTCCATGCCATTTCCAATGTTCAGCATCAACTTATTCTCAGGAGAAATGGTAACACTGGGTATCTCCTCTCCACCAATGTTGCCTGGAATCACAGAGGTGCTCAGGTTCAAATCATGAATGTTAAATACTGCAAACTCTCTTCCCTTGTCATCTTTGTAGTACTGGATAATGTCGTCCTTCTGGTCATCTGTCTCGCTTCTGATCTCCACAATCGTATTGGCAAAATCTGCATAGGCAGTCTGAAAATCTGCCCTGGCAGTCTGACTGCTTTTCACACCATCTCCTGCGAGTGTGAGAAAGTTGGGACTCACATTTAAGAGAAGAGTCACAGCATTCATAATCAGGGGAATTTTCTTTGAATTCTTATCTGTTATCTTTGGAAGCAAATATTTCACAAGAAAATTTATCAGCCGGGGATCAGTGATATTTATTTCATAGTTTGCGCTCCTGAAGAAGTAAAGCCAGCCAAGAATGATATTCAGGGTAGCATTTATAAAATACACCTCTCCCATATCATGCTCACCGGAAAGATCCATTATCTTCATTTTTCCGAAGTAAACAGGGAAGGGAGAGATTACAAAATTCAACTTTCCAACCTGCTTAACCTCATTAAAAGCCTTTTTCCAGTTCTCAAACATATCTATGAAACTATCCATAAAACTCTTTACAAGGGTATCTGTCCCTCCCTGTGGCTCAAACTTATTTATTTCGTTCAGAATAATCTCCTTCTCGTAATCAGGGGAGGAAACGGGTTGATTCATAATTGCACCAAGTCCACCCAGTAGACCAGAAATCTGGTTCACGATGTCATTGATATTTTTCAGCATCAGAGACAATCCCAGTCCATAGAAGGCTTCTCCCCTGTAATACTTCGGTCCCGCTCCATTGTGCATCATAGTAATTTTTTTAAACTCCTCATACGCAAGGTCATACTCTCCATCAGAGAGATACCCCTTGGCCACCGTTATCTGTTGTCGAGTTTCAGCCTTTTCCGGATCCTCTTTATGCTCTTTTTTTCCACATCCTCCCATCCCCAGAGAAAAAGCAAGCACCAAAGCAACTCCCACCACTAACTTCCTCATCATAACTCACCTCCTTTGACACCCCCTTCTCTCCCTTCTATAATATAGCAAAAAACACACACCTGCAACAGCTGTGATAATTTTAATATCTTTTTGCCTGCAATGCAAGATATCAGGGCTAAATTAATTTATTCCGGTTATTTTATCTCCTACTTTCTGGGAGTTATCATCTTACTTCCCCCAGAATCTTTCCACATCAAAATGCTCCTCATTTTAACAGGTCTGACTTTTCTGATGAGTTATGGGAGATATACAATCCGTGTCTCTTCCCCTATATTACTCTTCCTTATACTTATGTGGCTCTCAGCCGGATTCCTGCTACCTTTAAAATACAAGACTTTTCTGTGCCACTTCTATTTCCTTTTCCTGATTCTCTCAATACTTCCGCTTGAGAGTGGAAAAATTCTAAAAATCTCAATCTGGGCTCTGCTTGTTATTTCAGTTGTGGGTCTCCTGCAGGCTTTCTCAATCATCCCTGCTCCTGTTGACAACTATGGTTACAGGGATTTTTCCTCAGTAATGGGACTCTCAAATTATTCTGCTCACTATATTGGTCCCCTTCTCATCCCTGTTATATGGTACGGAATCAGGGATAAGAAATGGTTGTGGATATTAACCTCAGCATTTACCCTAATTTATCTGATCTTAATAAAAAATAGAGCTCTTCTCTTCGCACTCTGGGGGACTCTGCTTTTTGTTCTTATCACCTTGAGAAATAGAAAACTCCGGGTCCTCTCGATTTTCATATATGCCATCATTTCCATAGCTTTAATCTTCTCTCCGCCGGTAAAAAAAATTATCTCTCTCAAAGATTATTCGGCAAGATTCAGATATTTTACCTACATTGATACCTTAAAACTTATCCTGCATCATCCACTTGGGGTTGAGGGAAGATTTGAGGAAACTTTTCCTGAATACATCTCATATCAATTTGATAAACAACTCTACACCTCTCACACCTATGTAAACAACCCCCACAGTGAACTGCTCTACTGGGGAGCAGATTTCGGTATTATCGGGATTTTATTTTATCTCTTTCTCTGGTTTCAGGTGTTAAAAAAATTTTTCCGTTCTGGAGATAAAGTAATCACCCTGGGACTGTTAACCGCACTTTTTCAATCTCTGGTTGACTTTAACTTTCACACTCCTGCAGGGGGTTTGATTTTCTTTTCACTCTACTTCTCAACTGCTGAAGAACCAATCAGAGTGATAAAATCAAAAACTTTCACTGCTGCGGCACTTACTTTTATGACTTTCTGCATTTTCCTCTCAGTTTTGCTTTCCTACGGTGAATTTATGTACAGAACAGGAAAATTCTTCCTGTCAGAGGGGAAAAGAAAAGTTGCACTACAGTACTTTAAAAAGAGCCTGGAAGTCTGGCCCTACAACTGGAATGCACTCACCCTTGAAGGTCTAATTTACAAGAAGCTGGGCTTCTATGAGCTGGCAGAAGAAAAATTATCACTCGCTATAAGATACAACCCCGCAGAAGTTACGGCGATGAAACATATAGGTATCATTTTCGCCAGAAAAGGAGAAATTGATAAAACCTTCAAAATATGGCTCAGAGCAATGAAATACTCTCCCTATCAGAGGGTGAAAATAGCCAGAAAACTGGTGAAGCTTCTGGTAAAGACAGGGAAATATGAAAAACTTAAGGAAATAGCCACAAAATTCCCACAATTACTTGAAAAAGTGCCAGAACTCAGGTATTATTTAAAAAAACAGTGATGGTAAGGAGGAAGGAATGGCAATACTTGATACTCAGATTTTGAGAGGGATTCTTGAAAACTTAAATCAGGTAAACGGAATTAAAGGTTCAGCAGTGGTTTCCAGGGATGGTTTGATCATGGTTTCCACCTTTGATGACCCGGGATTCAACGATAAACTGGGAGCGATGACAACAGCCTCCCTCAATCCTGCCAACTCGACTCTGGAAGAACTTTCCCTGGGAAAGAACTGGGCCCTTATTCTTCTTGGTACAGAAGGGGGCCTGCTGGTAAAGGAAATCGATGACGACATGGTTCTTTCAGTGGTGGTGAATCCAGGAACCTCCATTGCTCCGGTTGTTGAAGCAATGAAAAAAGCAGTCAATGAGATCCTCGGATAAATATGTCAGGTCAGGGTGGGGGGATCTCTACTTCTATCAGCTTAAAAAAGGCTACAGGTTTTCAATAGATACTGTCCTGCTTGCATCTGCCGTGTCTCTCAAAAACAACAGTAAGATTCTTGAAGCTGGTAGTGGAGAAGGTGTGATACCTGTGTTTCTGACAAAAAAAGGTAAAAAGTTTACCTACACAGGGATTGAAATTGATGAGGAATTGTATAAACTTTCACAGATCAATCTCCAGATTAACAATATTGATGGATCAGTAATCCATGGAGATTTCAAAAATCTCAAACTCATACAGTCAGAGCAATATGATATAGGCATAACAAATCCTCCATACTTTAAAATAGGCACTGGAAAGAGAAATCCAGATCCGGTAGAGGAAAAGGCGAGGCACGAAATAACAGGAGACCTGGATTCTGCCCTCAGATTCCTCTCAAAAGGTGTGAAAAAGAAAGGGAAAATCTATGTTATCTATCCTGCAAAAAGACTTGACCACCTCATTTTAACAATGAAAAAGTACAGGATCTCTCCCAAAAAACTCCTTATCATTTATCCTGCAAAAAGGGAAAAAGCCAACTTTATTCTTTGTGAAGGGGTAAAGGAGGGGGGTGAAGAGGTAAAAGTTGTCCCCCCTCTTTACATCTACTCAGATCCGGGACAGAAGGTGTACACAGAGGAAATGAAAAAGATTATAGAAACACTATCAATTGAATGGTAAAAGTGCTTCGAGTGAAAGGTAATTTGAGTAAAACTTACTCATGAGACCGGGAGGAAGAGCTTTCTGCTTTCCAGTGGTACAGCTGCATCTGAACTTTTTCACATTTTTCCTGAGAATTGTAAACTTGGCCACTGAACCTCTCTCGAGGTAACCGGGAATCTCACCATCTGCAACACACTTCATCTCTACATCACCTGAAAGCAGGAGGGGGGAAAGTGAGTCCACAACTCCCCTGAATGGGGCAAATATGACTGAGGGAAAATAAAAGAGACCTCTCCCATTCCTGTATAAGATGAGTCCCTCCAGTGGAACAGGAGGTAAATTGCACTCCTCTATCGATTGTCCTCTTTCATTCCAGTACAGGTTACCCCCGTATGGGAAATAAATCATTGAAGAAGTAATGCCCTGTGGAAAGGATATATGAAAAAGGAGTATCCTGTCTGGACACTTTCCCATTCTTCTATACACTACACTCCACCTTGTGCCGGATGGAAGGGGAATCTCTGCTTTAAGCTTTTTCAGGAGATACCAGACCTGATTTACCACAAAGGGGGGGAGTTTCTCCCTGAAGTAAAAGTAAGTATTATCACTTTCAATAGTACCCCATACAACCTTCCTCCCCCCAGAGCCACACCTGACCACTTCAGTTTTTCCCTTTTCCCAGAACAGTATAAATCTGCCCCTCCTGAAATACTCAAAATGGACAGGAACTTCCTCCTCAAACCATTCTGCATTGAACCAGTCACCTGCCACATTATATATACCTTTCCCCCTGACAAGCCTTGCAAATTTCAAAGCAATTCCTGTGGGGACTCCCCTTCTCCTCAACTCTCCTATCAGAATCTTACCCTCAGGGATAAAACCTGATACGCTTCTGAGTGGCAGGGGAGGTCCGGGAGTAACCATA